>JARRMA010000065.1:0-7425 GCA_037386505.1 Candidatus Bathyarchaeota archaeon | reverse complement strand
GAAACTTTGACCAATCTATCCTTTTTATGACTTGAGTATATGTTTTTGTTGGGAGAGTAGAGTGTAGAGAGTAGTAAAAGAATATTTTCTAATGAAAAATTTCCATTTTTTGATTCTTAGTATTGATGGTGAATCCAAAATTCGCCTTCATAAATGATAACTAATTTATTAGAAATAATTCATAGCGGCGTCTCCAGTGTGGAAATATATTGATGTCCCTGAAAAAGTAATTGAAAGAAAAATTATTGTATACAAACCTCGTGTCAATATACAGACGATAAGGTCTATTGCAGAAAATATGAAGACGCAGATTTTCCGTAAATTTATCTTTGTTAAACCTAAACCTGAAGAAGTGCATATTGTTTCAATTGACAAATACTTTGAGCCATATGTATTCGTAGATGGAGAATACAGAATTATTTATTCTAAAAAATGGGTTCATAACGTCAAAGTAGACGAGACTATGCAAGAACTTACTATTTACGGTGAAAAGGTTGCTCCAAAGTCTCTCAAGAAGCACCTTAAAGTACCCTGTAAAATTCTTCAATTAAAGGGATGTGGTCGATTTAAATTTGAGATAAAATCCAATATCATATTCGATAAGAATTGGCAAGAAGTTGGAGTTGAAGAATTGCCTTTCTTGCCTTTCGAAGAACAACCTGAACGAATTCTGTCTAATTTTGATAGAAATTATGGAAACATTAGGATGACCGACGAAAAAGAAGTTGAGATTCTTAAATCCAGAATTATCAAGAGACCTTCTGACATTTTAACTATTCATCATGAATTATTTGAAGTTGATGAACGCGCGGAAATCTATAAACCAATGTACAAAGTTGTTATAAAAAATTTCAAATCTCAAAAGGAACTTATTCTTGTTATTGATGCAATAACAGGAAAGACAAAAACAGTTCATCCAACAAATTTAGATTCACAACTAGAAGAAAATAAAAAATCTGAAAAATCATCACCTATGCCAAAAAAAGATTCATTTGTTTCCTATCCCAAATTGTCAAGTAATACAAAATTTAATCCAATATCTGATAAATAATTGATGATTATTTCTTAATTTAAACTTTTTATTTGATAAAAAATCTAATAATTTTTTAAAAAATATGTTTTGGATAATCATTAAAAGATGAATCCAACAATACAATTTCTGGGAGTATTATCATTTGATTTTGGAATTAAAACAGCATCATCTCGATTTGCTCAGAAGCGAAACAAATGCAGTTTTTCCGATTGAGGCATGTGCAATTCTTTTTGGAAAACAAACTGAAAACAAAATAATATTGCAACTTGCGAAGATTACTCCAAACCGATTACAATCCCCAATAAAATTTGAGATTGATCCAACAATTGTTGTTGAAACTTTTTATCAAGCAGAAAAGGAGGGTTTGGATTTTATAGGTTTATTTCATTCTCATCCTTCAGCTTCTGTTCCCTCAGAACTTGATTTGAAGTTTATGAACTTATGGCAAGGAACTCTTTGGTTAATAATTTCTACAACTGAAGATACTTTTGGTCCTATTTCCATCAAAACTTGATTCCCAACAAAATTGAATTAATTTAGTACTTAAAGAATCATTTATTTTATTATTCTTCTGCGTCTTCTACCCCTTTTTCGGTTATTTTGAATCTTGTTTTCTCTTCAGGTAAATATGGTGAATCGATTACTGTGGCGAGTCTTGTTCCTTTTCCCCCTTTCCTGAGATAAACCCTATGTGTACTAGCATGGGCCATTACATTTCCACCTGCGGGTTTATTAGGATCTCCAAAGAACGCTGTTGGGTTAGCTTGAACTTGATTGGTAATAACAACTGAAATATTATATGCTTCGGTTAATCTTAGCAATTTATGAAGTTGACTATTAAGTTTCTGTTGACGTTCTGAAAGATTTTCTCTGCCGACATATTCACCTCTAAAGTGACCAATCATTGAATCCACCACCACCAATTTTACATTATTCTCAGGGCAGAATTTGAAAAGATGCTCTGTTAATAGTTCCTGATGACTACTATTGTAAGCTCTAGCCAAAAATATATTTCCCAAAGTTTCGTGAGGATCTAACCCCAAAGATTCAGCTATCTGAAAAATTCTTTCTGGAATAAATGTTCCTTCTGTATCTATATATACAACTTTTCCACTTAGTCCCCCTTCTTCATCCGGTTGTTGAACCCTCACACAAAGTGACAAGCATATCTGTGTTTTTCCTACTCCATATTCTCCTATTAATTCAGTCATAGCTTGGGTTTCAATTCCACCACCCATTAGGGTGTCTAGGTTTTTGGATCCTGTAGTGCACCTTAACATGTCTTGTCTTTTTTTCCACAGATCTTCTGCAGTCGTAAAATCTAAACCAATTTTTTCTCTTGCTGCTGATACAATATTAAGAACCGTATTAAATCCAATTCCTGTTTTTTCAGCAATCTCTTTGGGAGGCGTGACAGAAAGTGTTTCTGCTGTAGTATAACCTCCTGATTTTAGTTTATTAGCTGTTGCAGGTCCAACTCCTGGTAAATTCTTTAAATCATATTCTTCCATTAATTTCACCTAATAAGCGATCTTTTTTTGATGATATTGGATTCATCAATTCTTTGTTTTAAATGGGTTAGGTCTAACATACAATTTGGTAGAGGGGAGAGGTGAGTGAAAGTAATCCAAAATTGTTTTGATCATTCACAAAAAGATATATTTACTTTTATTTACTTAAGACAACGTCAACTCTTAAGGTTCAGCAGAAAAATAAAGAAAAAGGAATTGGTTGACTTATGGTTTTAAAGACTACCTATAATATAAGACGCTTTAAAACTTCAGACTTAGATGGAGTAATCAGAATTAACCGAAAATGTCTGCCTGAAAATTATTCAACATTATTTTTTATGAATTTGTTTAAACGGTTTCCAGAAACATTCATCGTTGCTGAACTAAATAATGAAATAATAGGTTATATTATGTGTCGTATAGAAACCGGAATTCCAAGTTTCAAGTTGTTGGGAATCACACGAAAAGGTCATGTGATTTCAATTGCTGTACTTCATGATTACCACCGTAAAGGCATAGGGTATAAATTAATACAGGAAGCGACTAAAGCCATGGTAAATTATAATGCTAAAGAATGTTATCTTGAAGTTAGAGAAAGTAATTATCCTGCAGTAGAATTGTACAAAAAGTTGGGTTTTGAAGTAGCTAAAACTCTTAAACGATATTATGCAGATGGGGAAGATGCCCTGCTTATGGCAGCTCACTTGCCTTTAGTCATAACATGAATATTTTTTCTAAAAATTATTTTGAAGAATTTTGAATAATACCGTCATTTTCATTTGAATATCAATTATATTATTCTAATATGCCTGAAAAGAAAAAGCAGAAAGAGTCAACTTCTTCTCAAGATCTGCCTTTAAAAGAATATTTAGAAGGTCTGCCACCTCCTCCTCAAGAACATGAATATGAACTAGAGATGTAACAACTTGTTAACCGCCCAGTTGAAGAGAAATGAAAGAAAACAAAATGAACTTTTGATCCTTTCAATATTTTATCTCTTTGCTTGACTTCAATTACCATTCATTATTGTCTTTTTATCCACCATGAATCAATGGGATAAAGACGATCTCTGAAGAATCTTGAACTTCAGTTTCTATCCCTTTTAATGCGCTGATTTCTTTTCCATTTATTATAACCAAAGAGTTAGGTTGTAGATAATTAAGATGAGCATCTAATAATATTTCTTTGAATTTTGGAAAGATTTCCGTGAGTTTATTTAAGAGGTCTTTAACGGTTAGATGATCCTTAAATGTCAAATTGATCGATTTCTTCCCAGAAAGCTTTTGAAATGTGCCGAGAAATTTCACAACAACATTAACATCCATCTTTTATTCTCTCAAAGCTATGAACTTTTTTCTCCGAGGAGTTCTACTATCTCAGATGTATAATCAATTATGTCGCTGACCTGTTCTATCATTTTTTCATTTTCTGTTGTAGGATTTTGCGCTAATTGCTGAAGAGTTTTTTCAATTTCAACAAGAAAGTTCAAAATAGGATCTTCAACATTCTGTTTTTTATGCATAGTTTCATGGACTATCGGAACTATATATGTCGGATCACCCAAGCTGTAATAAATTGCAGCCTGCGCTTTTGTTAATGCTTCAATGATAAAGCCTGCTGCCATATAGGGTGTCTTTTTAGCTGCAATAAGCTCTGCTTTTGATTCTCGTAGATAACGGGTTGCCCAGCCTTTTCTATATTTGTCGATCATTTGCTGCATTTTGTCCTATTACTCTATAGATGTTTTAATCAATACTGAGCGGTTTATTTAATATAAAAAGAAAAGATTATTTGTTTTGTCTAAACTTCATCTTCCATTTCGGAAGAATCAGAAACATATTCAGTATTTGCTAATCGAGCAGCATAACCAGCTACTCTATTTCTCATCTTTTTTGAAGAAATCGTAGTGTACTCCTCTACTAATTTTTTATAATATTCAAAAACTGTCGTAAATACATCTGGATAATTTTCAAATAATTCATCGACAATCTTTTTTACTTGAGTTCGAACTCTGGCCATTTTCAACAAGCCTTCCTTGTGTCTGATCATTTAATCCTTTTATTTATGAAATGACCCCTCACCATACCTTTTATCCCTTACGCCTTCAAACCAAAAAAATCGATGAAATTACGAAAAATCTGCTCAGAAACAACATTTTTTTCTTGTTTCTTTAACTGTGCTATTGTCTCAACTACTGTGGGAATAAAAGAAGGCGTGGTTAACCTTTTATCAAAAGGACCCCTGAAACGAACTGGTCCATCAGTTTCTGTCAAAAGATTAGTTAATGGGATTTGTTCGATGATTTCTTGAATTCCCTTTGAATACAATACCGTTGGTCCTTCAGAAATGAAATATCCGCGGTCAATTATTGTTGGAATTAAACTGTGGGGTTGACTGAACCAGTGAAGCAATATTTTTTTAATTTTATATGACGGAAGCATATTCATAATTTGTTCGGTTGCTCCTCTTGAATGAATTATTGCAGGTAAAGTTGTTTTCTCTGCTAACTTTAACATTTTTTGAAAAACCTCAATTTGTATTTCTGTGGGATATCCTGTTCCTGAATACTTGGCATCTAAACCTATTTCTCCGATTGCAACCAAAGTTTGGTCATGTTTTAGGTTATTAATAATCAGATTTGTAACATCGTTGACTTCATTGTCTTCTAATTCCTTTGTATTCCATGGATGTATTCCTAAAGCTGCGTAAACAAATTCAGGATATTTCTCAGCTAAATAGAGGCTTTTTTGACTAGATTCTAGATTTGTTGAATTAGCGATTAAACCTATAACATTTGAGTGTTTTGTTTCTTCAATTAATTCTTTAATAATCTGTGAATAGTTTTGATCTGCTAAATGAATATGTGCATCAATATATCTCAATAGTTAAACCTCGACCTCTTAACTTTTGAGAAATTATACAACTTATAACCTTTTCAACATTGTCAGTTTTTTCTAAACTTTAAACTAAGCTGAAAAAAGGAGGAAGTTTTTTCCTCTTTATTCGACGTGTACCCTAAAGAGGTCTATATCTTCTGCCATCTCTCTGGTGGATTTAAGAAATTCTCTTGTTGCTCGTTCAACATCTTTCGACTGTGTGATATATCTTCCAACAATAATGATATCTGCACCATTCGATAATGCTTCTGGTGCTGTTTGAGGTGTTATGCCTCCTGCAACTGCTATTAGGAACTTCTGATTAGAAAATGTTTGTCGCATTTCTTTAATTATTTCCCATCTCGTTTTTCCTGTCTTCTCTGCATCAATTGCACGATGTAAAATAGCAACATCTGGTAATTTTTTCAATGATCTTAGTTTACCAATAGGATCCTCAACATTCATTAAATCCATTATGGCATAAATTCCCAGTCTTTTTGCTTCCTTTATGAATTTGTCTATTGTTTCTGTGGTCGCAAGACCCGCAACTACAACCGCATCTGCTGTCTCCTCATATGCCATGTCTACCTCTACTTTTCCTACATCTAATGTCTTCAGGTCTGCTACAATGAAAAGATCCTTAGCAATTTTTCTGAGATCACGAATAACATTAACCCCATATTTTTTAAGAAGAGGCGTTCCAACTTCCAAGATTATTCTGTCACTCTCAGGTAACATCTGTATTATCTTTTTAGCTCCCTCTAGGCTAGGATTGTCTAAAGCTACCTGTAAGTATGGTGGTCTCCACAATCTTGGCACATTGAAACCCATTATCGGATGCTTTGCCCTATCTTTATCGTACATAATTTTATCTAAAGATGGATATTTTTCTAACGCTCTTGACAGAGCTAATTTTGTTGCCCCGTAATTATAATGGTAAATGCTGCGAAAATCTTTCGCTTGAGGATGAATGAAAACACTGCAAATAATTAACCATTCATCAACTTTGTCTTTTGGAATAACACCTTCTTCAACAGAGTCGGCTACAGCTTTAGCTACAGCTGCTTGAGCTGGACCAAAAATTTTTCCTGCATCATCCATGTTCTTTACAGTAACTTTTGGTACAAGCAATGTATGCGGTTTAGGGGGAAGATTCGGACGGACTACTGCAAGAAGCGGGGTATGACCAACCGATAGATTTGATAAACCATTTGCAAATGCAACCCCAATTGGACCACTCTTGTCTCCAATAAGTAAATCAACATGTGCAATTTCATTTCCTTCACCCATCAAGGCTTCACCGATAAGATAGGTAGTTTCTTCTTTTTTCTTAATTTCGCGAAGCAACTTTTTATCATCTATCTCAGAGAAATCAACATCAAATTCTCTCATCCATTGATATAATGTATCGCGATGAATTCCCAATATTTCCGAGGTACCTTTAATTGTCGGTTTCGTTGATCTGTTACCTCGATTCCTTCTTAGTTTTCTTTCCTCTTTCTTAGCATTAATAAGTAACTCAATAAATTCTTGTCTCGTTTCTGGTTTTTTTCCGTCATAGCCCGACAAAATATCACTCTCAACGTGATGAATTCACCAATCCAGTATAAAAATATGTCGGAATAAAATTAACAATATATGATGAATCCGACACTTTTTTGGGTTCTATTTTTTTCAGATAGAATTTTTTAATCACTTAATTAATTTAATTAAAACATTAGGATAAACTTTCTTTTTAAACTTTGATTTGCAAAAGATGTTTAAATCGTCTTAAATATAATAGAAATAAATTATTTTATTATTTCTAAAATATCATTGTTATAAAATTTATCTATAGATTTACTCTTTTTTTCTCTTCTCGTCTTTTCTTTTCTTCAACTGCATCACGTATCCATTCTGAAGGTTTACCAACAGTTTTGAGATACTTTAATTGATCTACAGTTAAGCGAACTCCATAATGGAGTTTTTTCTTACTCAAATGTTGCACCATATAAATCAGGATTAT
>JARRMA010000064.1:0-12179 GCA_037386505.1 Candidatus Bathyarchaeota archaeon | reverse complement strand
TCAGTCATTACTACTTCTAATTGTAGGAATCGGAAGAAGTTGTTAAACATGAGTCTGCAGTAAAATGTTCATCAACTTCTTTTGTTAGGTTGTGATATTTTCTATGAAATACGCGCGCGATAATAATTGGATAGTGTGCGTGTACTGAAAATAAAAAGTCCTATGCAAAAAGATGCTTCCCTGAAAATTTTAAGGATGTTATATTTTTCTAACAATGTTTAAATAATTAATGTTATATAATTCTAATATGAAGTTAGAAAAATATCATAAAAAGTTAGAAATAAATCAAAAGGAGGGAAAGAAATGAATCAACTCATCTGGATTACGCCATCCATAATTATCGCAGCAGTTATTGCGATTGTAGGGATAATTAAGATATTTCAGCTACACAAAGAAAAGAACAACTATCCATTAAAGAGGGACAATAGGGGCAATGGAGCACTTAAGACATTAGCAATTTCATTGGCTATCGGAGGCATTGTTTTTGGAACTGATAGATTCATAGCTTATTCATTCTTCGGTTCTAGCATAGTAGTTTCAATTATTGATATACTCAAAAACAGACACGCCACTTGAAAATACCCTATTTTTTCGTGGATACAAAAGCATCAACAAGAATCCTGCAAAACAGCCTCAATCCCAAGTTTTTTCCAAACTAGATAAAAAATAATCCGTAAAACTTTATTTTTAGACAAATAAGAAAATTTTTTTGAATATTCAAAAAGTAGTACCCTAGCCCATAAAAAAACTGAGCCATCAGGGGGAGATATGCTAGTTTAAAGCTAGGGCACTACATAAAAATACACTATAACATCGTTATATAAAATATTTTCTAAAAACCTCAATTTCCCATAAAAATTATTAATAAGATTTTGTTCAAGAAATTAAAATTGAAGCATTTTGTCAATTATTATATTTTGAGTAGAATTTCAAGTTTTTTGAAATCTTCTTCCATAATTGTTGTTATCTTTGGAAATCTTATTGCAGCAGCTGGATGGTATGTGGGAAATATTTTGATATTATTGAATTCTTGAGGTTTTCCATGGATTTTAGAAATGGTTAATTTTTTTCCCAATAGAGTTTGCAATGCATAGTTTCCCAGCGTAATTATTATGTTTGGTTTAATTAGGTCAATTTGTTTCATTAAGTATGGTTTGCAAGTTTTTAATTCATCTGATTTTGGTGATCTATTTCTAGGAGGAAAACATTTGAGACAAGAAGTAATGAAAACTAAATTTCTTTCAATTTTTATTGTCTCTAATAATTCATCTAATAATTTTCCTGATCTACCAACAAACGGTCTTCCCAGTTCATCTTCGGTCTTTCCCGGAGCTTGACCAAGAAACATAATTTTGGCATCATAAGGACCCTCTCCGGGAACAGCGTTTGTCCGCGTTTTATACAGTCTACATTTTGTACATTTTCTGATTTTTTTATCCAGCTCAATAATTTCTTTTAATCTAAAGTAATCTTTTATCATAGTAGAATGTTTAAACGCAAGCTTATCAGGAATATTTTCAAGATCAAATAATTTAATCTCCGATATTTCATTCTCTTGTCTAACGAATTTAGTTCCTAAAGGTTTAACAAGAAAACACGTTGGATAATAATCATATTCTATTCTATCTTGAACACCAACTTCATGGTATTCCCCAATTTTTGCAATAATTTCGATTTCTATTCCGGTTTCTTCTTTAACTTCTCGCAAAACTGCCTCTTCAACAGTTTCCCCAGCCTCTACTTTCCCTCCGGGTAAAGCCCAATAACCCTGAAAAACTTTGGTGCCTCTTTTTATCAACAAAATTTTTTCATTTGGAAATTCTATAATTGCTGCTGCAGTTTTTCCTCTGAACTTTTTAATTAGACCCTGTTTTTCGTTAAGCAATTATTTCAACTCAAATTTTGTTTTTACATCTACAATGCTATATTGACTTTTTGTGATGGATCGAGTAGTTGTGATAATAATACATTAATTTATTTAAATGGTAATCCTGTTATCTTCTTCAGGGTACACCTGTAGACTAAGGGATCTAGATTCTCTATTCCATTTAAAACTTGAATTTTTAGAATTAAAAAAATCTTTTAATGTATCATGGGAAACTTTGTAGATAGAATCTATCATCCATGTTTCTTTATTTATGAATACAATTAACAAATAATCAAATTCATTCAAAAAAAGGTTATCAAAACTTAAAGTGAAATCAATATCTGAACCAATTTTGCTTCTGATTTGAACCTTTTCACCAAACTTAGAAATTGCAAAATATCCGGAATTCTCTTTATCGCTTAATTTCAAAGAAAATTTATGTAGACAAAACCATTTGGCATAATCATCTGGTATCTTGCAATTTTGGCTAATTATTCCCAATTTATTTAGTTGAATACTCAATTCAGCAATTTTAGAAACAATATTTTGAGCTTTTTCAAACTCTGACAAAAAAATCCCAACTTTTATTTTAACATAATCGGATTAAACTAGAATATCTGGTTTGTCGCTGGCTATTCCATCTACACCTTTTTTCTTATATTCAGCAACTTCATCAGCCTTATTAATTGTCCAAACAATTATTTTCAAATTATTTTCGTGAGCTTTCTTAACATTTGCAGAATGAGTAAAATGATACAAAGGAAGCAAATACTGTGCACCTAAATCCAATGCAGTTTGTACAGGATTTTTGTGTCTCACATAAATCAATCCAGTAGCAATTTTTGTATTGAGTTCTCTAATTTTCTTTAAAACTAATTCATGAAAAGAAATGACAATTACATTTTCTGTTAAATCTTTTTCATGAACTAAATCGATGACCTTTTTTTCTATTCCATTTTCTTTAATTTCAACTAGAATCTTAACTTTTTTATCTAAAAATTGGAACGCTTCAGATAATGTAGGAATCTTTTCACCTTTTTCAGTAACAAATTGCTTAATTTCCTTTAGAGTCAACTCATTTACTGAGCCATTACCGTTAGTAGTTTTGTTTAATTCTTCATTATGAATAACAACAAGCTCATTGTCTTTTGTCTTTCGAACATCTAGTTCAATCGCATTTACTCCAAGCTCAATAGCTTTTCTAAAACTACGCAGAGTATTTTCTGGCTCGTATGCTTTTGCTCCTCTATGTCCAATTTTTAACATTTATTTCACAATCAACTTGTGGTTAATCGGGAAAATAAATGAAATTGGCAACACTTTGAGATTTCTTGATTATAACAGTATCTCCAGCATCTAAATCAACAAAATCTTCATTATTATCTGCTAATAACCATGCAGGACCCCTAGTAATGATTAACTTGACAACAGAATTATCTGAAACAACAAAATCCTTCATCTTCTTATTATGCAAATTATTGAAGGAAATACCAATACCTTCCTTGAAGGCAGACCCTCCAGTTGCCTTATAGTATCCTGTTGAACCAAAAGGGGTAGCAACAACTACTCCATCACCAATCATATTATCACAATTTTTTTCATTAACAATTAAATTAAATCTGACAGCATAAATTGGTAACTTGAGATGAACTTGAATTTCATTCAAACCAATGAGAAATTTATCTTTAGTTTTTGTCTCCAATTTCATTTCGGAATGTATCGTGAAATTTCCAGTTTTAATTTTTAACAAAAGATTTTTCAAGTCATCAATTTTGTAATCGTAAGATCTACATGATAGCGAAGTTTTAATTATTAACTTTGGAATTTCAGGAAATTTTCGTTCACTGAAAAGGACAGTTCCATCTCCTCCATAACAGATAATAAAATCAGGATTTTTATCAACAATACTGAAACCTTGTTCATCCAAGATGTCTTTAATCTTTGAGTTTTCACGACGGAAAACCAGTAGAACTTTTTCCATTCTTTTTGATGTCTTGGATAATTCGCTAACCATGAATCACCAGTCCACCCAAATTATATAACAACAATTCGATTTTAAATTCTGTGAACTTCTGTAAAAATGTTTACGAATTATTAAGGTTTGAAGAGTTCTGGTAATCTCCGACGTAAGATTAAGGCGATCGGAATTCCTATTACTCCACCAACTGCAATTTGAGCTATATTTGGAATAATTTCTGCAATTGCTCCACCCATTCCAAATAAATATAACTCTACTATGAAATATCCAGTAACCATTTCAACTCCAGCGAAAATTACTGCCAAAACATCACGAATTAATTTTTTATTATTTGAAATTAATCCAGCAATTAAACCTTCTAAACCTTTAATCACTAATGTTGGCAAAACAAACGATGGATATCCAATAAAATCTGCAAGAGCTGAACCTAAACCTCCTGCAACACCACCAATATAAGGTCCAAAAGTTAAAGCTGATACGAAGATCATTACATCTCCAACATTAAAATAACCACCCATCATGTTTGGAATCCTAACAATTATAGTTCCAACCATTACAAGTGCTGACATAATAGCCATTAATGAAATCTGAAGAGCAGCTTTTTGTTTCTTAACCAACTTATTCACTCGAAAAAATAATTCCATTAAATAATTATAAACTTTAAGAAAATAACAATATTCCTTAATGATTAAGATTTTCTAAGAACCTAAATTGATCTATCCCATTTTTTAATAAAAGATTGTGAAATATTTCTTAATTTTTTTCGAGGACTCTTGACATACAATCTAACACTTGAATTACCAACAACATTTGCAACTGTAACCATATAATCGTCATCTAAAAAACTGTAATATTTTTCAAAAATAGCATCAAATTTATTATCAATATCAACTTTGGTAAGATTAGCAAGGATGGCAAATGCATTCCATTTTAGAATTCTAAATTTACTATCAAGAAGATTAATAATAGAATCTATATAGGGATAAATTTGTTCAGGATATTCTTCACTAAAATCCATTAATACTTTTGCACAACCATACCTTACAGAAGCTTTAGAAGAACAAACTCCTTTAATTAACAAAGGAACCAAAGTAAAATCTTGTTTGACTTTATTTAGTAAATCCTGTTTAGTCAACGATTTATCTACTAGAGACTGAGCCAAATGATCAAAAGATTTGTCATCTACCAAATTCCTTTACATCCACCCTGTAGCAATAACTGAATAATTGTTGCAAAATGTAAATATAACAATTTTTTATCAAACAAAACAATTAAGACCGGGGGTTCATGTTCTGGAGCTGGGGATGGGAATTGAACCCATATAGAACAGCTCTGCAGGCTGCCGCCTGAACCATTCAGCCACCCCAGCAAAATAAAACTCATCGAATAAAAACTAATAACTTTATCGATGTTTGCCAAACAATGTGACTGAATGTTAGCTTTTTCGAGGATTCAAATTGTAATTATTTTTTAAGGTATTTCTCGGGATCTTCTTCAAATTCAAATTTGCATCCAGGTGCACAGAAATAATAGGTTTTTCCATTGTAAACTGTCTTAAACTTCGCAGTCTTTTCATCTACTGTCATTTTACAAACGGGATCAATTGCCATTTATAATTCACCTCCAATTTAGTTCTCCAATTTTGGTTTGAATCTCCTTAGAAGTGAAGCATTAGAAACTACAGAAACAGAACTAGTAGCCATTGCCGCTGCAGCAAATATTGGATTCAATAAAATACCAAAAAAGGGGTAAAGAATACCAGCAGCAACTGGAATTAGAGCTGTATTATATGCAAATGCCCAAAACAATCCTTGCTTAATTTTATTCATTGTAGCTCTACTAAGCTGGATACTAATCACTACATCTCGGGGATCGTTCTTAACCAAAACAATGTCACCAGTTTCTATTGCAACATCGGTTCCACTTCCAAGAGCTATACCAATATCTGCTTGAGCTAGAGCTGGAGCATCATTAATACCATCTCCAACCATAGCTACAATTTTGTTTTCATTTTGCAATCTCAATATCTCGTTAGCTTTATCTCCGGGTAGAACCTCAGCAAGAACACGATTTACACCTACTTGTCTTGAGATAGCTTTAGCTGTTCTTTTATTATCACCGGTAAGCATAACAACTTCAAGACCCATCTCTTGTAGAGTTTTAACAGCCTCTGTAGAATACTCCATTAAAGTGTCAGCAACGCCAATCAAACCAACAACTTCTCCATCAATGGCAATTAGCATAGCTGTTTTTCCATCTTCTTCTAACTTAGTCATATTTTCTTCAATTTGACTAGTATTTACATTATTTTGCTGCATCAACTTCCTATTACCTAACAAAATGCTCAAATCATTATATTTTACATCTACACCCTGTCCCGGAACGGAATTGAAAAAATCTGGATCACCAATTTCAAGATTTGAAGTTGGATTTAAAGAATCTAAAAGAATTACATCAGTGACTTCTGGTTCTCCTTTAGTTAATGTTCCAGTTTTATCGAACACTACCACTTGAAGTTTATGAGCTGTTTCTAATGCTTCTCCACTTTTTATTAAAATTCCATTTTCCGCACCCTTCCCGACACCCACCATAATTGCGGTAGGAGTGGCTAAACCCATCGCACAAGGACAAGCAATTATCAAAACAGCAATAAACACAGTAAGAGAAAAAACAAAGCCTAAACCCAAAAAATACCACACAAAAAAGGATGCAGCTGCAGTTATCAAAACAACTGGAACAAAATAACTACTAACAACATCGACTAATCTTTGAATAGGCGCTTTTGATCCTAGAGCATTTTCAACCAGTTTTATTATCTGAGCTAAAACAGTATCAGCTCCAACTTTTGTGGCCTTGAACTTCAACATTCCAGTCTTGTTTATCGTCGCTCCAACAACAGAATCACCGACCTTTTTTTCTACCGGAATACTTTCACCAGTTATTACTTTCTCATCTACTCCAGAATAACCATCAATTACTGTACCATCAACAGGAATCTTTTCTCCAGGTCTAACAAGGACAATATCACCAACCAGAACATTCTCTACCGGAATCTCAATTTCTTCACCGTCTCGGATTATCCGGGCAGTTTTAGCTCGAAGCCCCATAAGCTTCTTTATGGCAGCTGAAGTTCTACCTTTGGCCACAGCTTCAAGCAATTTCCCTAAGGTAAGAAAAACCATCAAAGAAACCGCAGTGGTATAATATAGATTCCCTACTCCTGAAAAAGTAACATAAACACTATAGAAATATGCAGCTGAAGTACCTAAAGTTACAAGAACATCCATGTTTGGATTCTTATTTCTTAAAGCCTTGTATGCTCCAATAAAAAAGCTATGCCCAACAATAAAATGGACTGGAGTAGACAAAACAAAAAGCAACAAAGGAACAAAATTATCAATAGCTAAACTGGGAAGAACAAAAGGAAGCAAACTTGCGTTACTATAAATAACTACAGGAACTGCAATAATCGCAGAAAAAGCCAACTTAATTTTTAGTGAGCGAATTTCTCTGTCTCTTTCTTTTTGTTCTGCATCACTTACACCTTCTTCAGGTTCAAGAACATCATATCCAACATCACGAATGGTTTTCTTAATTATCTCTAAACTGATCTGGGCGGGGTTATATTCGACATTAGCTGTTTCTAAAGCAAGATTAACAGTGGCTTTGTACACTCCTTCTTTTCGGTTAAGGACTTTTTCTATAGTTTGTGCACAAGTTGCACAAGTCATCCCAGTAATTTTTAATGTAAGATTTTGATGAATAACCCTATAACCGATCTGATCAATAGCATCTTCAATTGTTTTCTGATCAACCAAATCAGGATCATAATCTATTATCGCTTTTTGAGCTGCAAAATTAACTGAAGAATTAATTACACCATTTAATTTAGGTAATCGTTTCTCTATTGTCTGAGCACAAGTAACACAACTCATTCCAGCAATATCAAAAACAATTCTTTTTCGCCTTTCTTCAGTCACTTGATTATTCCTCTTAATTGAATCCTACTTTCCAGATAAGTAAAAAGAAATCCACTTCTAATGTTAACATGATACAAAACAGCTTCAGAGATTTTTTAAATTATGAACCTATCAATATCAGATGATTTTAAAAATATTTAATCATTACTTTTTTGTTATTAAAAAATCAAAACTTTATACTAAATGAACATGTTCACAATAAATTGTTATCATATACCATAATGTTTTAATGAAACCCGATAACTGAGAATCTAAAGAGAAAATTACGTTTTGGAGGTGACTGACTCAATGGATGATAATGAAATTGAAAAAATAAAACAGGAAAAAATGAAGAAAATGTTGGATCAGGCTAAACCAGGAGTAGTTAAACTAGATTCCTCATCTTTTGATGACTTCTTGAAAACTGATATGCCAGTTCTAATTGATTTCTGGGCAGACTGGTGCATGCCCTGTAAAATGATGGGACCAGTAATGGAAGAACTTGCAAAGGCATATGCAGGAAGAGCTCGACTTGGAAAAGTAAACGTAGATAATAACCCTCAGATTGCAGGCCGCTATGGAATAATGAGTATACCACATTTCTTAATCTTCAAGAATGGCAACCGCGTAGAAAAAATAGTTGGCGCAGTGGGTCGAGACCCTCTAGAAAATGCATTAAAGAAATACCTTTAAAATAACTAAATATTTGCCAAAAAAATAAGAAATTGGAATTAGGCTCATTGACCACCAAAGTTTTCAAAGACAACTCAAAGGCAACAATTGGTTTCATAGTTAATCCCATCGCAGGTATGGGAGGAGCAGTCGGACTAAAAGGCACTGATGGAAAAGAAATTTTAGAAAAAGCGATTACTCTTGGAGCAAAACCCGTGGCTCCCTCACGGGCAGAAATTTTTCTTTCTGAACTTAAAAAAATTCAACCTGATGTACACATCAAAGTTGGATCTGGACAAATGGGAGAAGAAGAAGCAAAACACCAAAGCTACACATACTCAGTTTTCGTTGAAAAAAAGAAAAAAACAAACAAAAATGACACAGAAGCTGTTGCCAAAAAAATTGTAGCAACCGGAGTTGATATTCTAATTTTTTGTGGAGGAGATGGTACAGCTAGAGACATATTAAATACAGTTGACAGAAATCTCCCAGTTTTAGGAGTTCCAACGGGAGTCAAGATGCACAGCGCTGTCTTTGCAATTGACCCCAAATCTGCAGCAAGAATTACATCACATTTTCTGAGGAAACAACTACCAATATGGGAAGCTGAAGTAATGGACATAGACGAAAAAGCATTCAGGGAAGGAAGGGTCTCTGCAAAACTCCATGGATACCTTTTAAGCCCTTATGAACCAAATTTAATACAAGGCGCTAAAATGGCCTCTCCAATTACTGAAAGTGAATTAAGAAACCAAGCAGCAATAGCTGTATACATTACAGAAAATATGAAAGATGATATAATTTACATCGTTTCAGCGGGGACAACAACCCGCACAATAGGAGATATTTTAAACCAGAAAAAAACTCTACTCGGAGTTGATCTTTTTAATAAAAAGAAAATAATAGCAAAAGATGTCAACGAAAAAAATATTCTTCGTATAATTAAAAACAAATTTGCAAAAATCATCGTTACTCCAATAGGTGGACAAGGATTTATCTTCGGAAGAGGAAATCAGCAGATAAGCCCAAAAATAATTAGAAAAGTTGGCAAAGACAACATAATTGTTATTGCAACCGAAAACAAAATGAAAAATCTTAAAAAATTAAAAGTCGATACTGGCGATATAGAACTTGATTCAGATCTTAAAGGAACTATAGATGTTATAACAGACTACAAAATTACAAAGCAAGTGACTATTGAATAAGTATAAATTACTAGAAGACGATCTACTCTGATACGGAATAGAAGGTTTAGTTAAATGAAGAGACTTGTCACGATGGGTAGAGGAGGAAGCGGAAAAACAACCTTTGTTTCACTTATGACAAAATATTTCATCGAAAAAAGTGAAACACCCATACTTCTTATTGACGCAGATCCAGACCAGAACCTTTCAGAGATGCTTGGAATCGATCTAAAAGAAGAAGGAAGAAAAACAGTATCTGAATTGCTTGTCGAAACATTCCTGGAAGGCGGAGGCACAACAGTTGGGGTTCCACCTTCAAAAAGAATTGAAAGCAAAATCTGGGAACTTGGACTGTATGAAGGAGAAAAATTTGACTTCATGGCAATTGGAACAAAATTTATTGAAGGATGCTACTGTCTACCAAATACAGCTCTAAAGAATGCTCTAAAAGGATTAATAAAATCTTACAAATATGTATTAATTGATTCTCCTGGAGGACTAGAACACCTTAACCGACGAATAGCATCTAAAGTCGATGATATTTTTGACATAATAGATCCATCCCAAAAATCATTCCATCACGTAGAAAGAGCCTACAAAGTTGCTAACGAAGTACAAATTGAATTCAACAATTTCTATGTTGTTGGGGGAAACAGAGTCCCAGTAGAACTTGAAGAACAGGTAGAAAAAAGAATAAACCTAGAATACTTGGGAAAAATTAGCTATGACAAAGAAGTGGAAAACTTCGTACTTTATGGAAAACCGTTGCTTGATTTACCTGAATCTTCATTGGCTTACAAATCAGTAAAGAAAATACTCCAGAAAGCTGGATATTAAAAGTCCTAATAAAATGAACAAAAAAATCAATACAATTTGATGGATTTTAGTCCATTTACTAATCCACTTTTACCAATTCTTAAAGATTTAAAGTTCAAGACATAATAGGTTGAAAACAACTTAGAAAAAATTTAAACATTTTCAATTAATAAAACCAGAATGGTGTTTTAAGTTTGAAGGCTTCTGATGCTACAAAAAATGCGCTAAAACAAGTTCTTGAAGCTAGAGATAATGAAACAATATTGATTATCTGTGATAAAGAGAAAAATGAAATAGGAGAAGCCTTTGCAACCGGTGCTTTAGATCTTGGATTGCAGACCAAATTTTGGGTTCTTCAAGAGCCTAAGGAAAATAGAACAGAAATCCCAAAACAACTCGAGAAGATTCTCGACAAAAAAACAGATATTTACATAAATTTGTTGAAGGGAAATCGGGAAGAGACACCTTTTAGAATCCAACTCATAAAAAAACAGACCAGTTCTAAGGAATCACGTCTAGGGCATTGCCCTGGAGTAACATTAGATATGCTAACTGATGGTGCTTTAGCACTCACCTTAGAAGAACATAAGATGATGCAAGATCATGCAACAAAACTGATGAAAAAATTACAAGGGGCCGAACAAATTGACATTAAGAATCCTGCTGGAACACACGTAATATTTAGTACAAAGAATAGACCCTTTTTTACAGATACAAAATTGGATTGGAAAAATATGAAATGGATGAATCTACCTACCGGTGAAGTTATTGTAGCGCCAATTGAAGACTCATTAAATGGCAAATTATTGGTTGACCTCGCAATAGGTGGAATCGGAAAAATCGAAAAACCGATGGAAATATCAATAAAAAAGGGAAGAGTTGAAAATGTATTTTCTCAAAACCGAGAGGAATTACATAGAGTTAAACGAACCTTTTCCACCGACAACTGGTCAGATGTCGTCGGAGAATTTGCGTTCGGAATAAACCCCCATGCAAGATTTGTAGATGAATTTCTTGAATCCGAAAAAATTTTAGGAACAATTCATTTAGCTTTCGGATCTAACATAGACATGCCTGGAGGAAAAAATCCTTCAAAAAATCATATGGACCTTCTAATTTCTTTACCAACAGTAAAGATAACAAAAGAAAACAAAGAACAAATAACAATTCTAGAAAAAGGCCATTACCTAATTTAATTAAATATTAAGATAATTAATTGTCTGTTCAAGAATCAAAAAATGAGAAAATAAACATCAAAAAAACAAAAATAATTCATAGCAATCAAAAAACGATGGACAAGAATTAAAAAATGAAATATTTGCTTATCGTAGGAGACGGAATGGCTGACTATCCACTTAAAGAATTAGATAATAAGACGCCTCTCCAAGCAGCAAATAAACCAAACTTTGATATGATTGCAGCTAAAGGATGCAATGGACTATTCAAGACAATACCAGAGGGATTAATTCCAGGTTCAGGTACTGCAATTCTTTCAGTTCTAGGTTATGATCCCCTAAAATATTTCAGCGGCAGGGGACCATTTGAAGCAACTGCTAGAAAAATTAAACTAAATGAAAATGATGTAGCATACAGATGCAATCTTATTACGGAAAAAAATGGAACATTATTTGATTATTCAGCAGATCACATCACTACCAATGAATCTATTAAATTAATAGAATCTTTAAAGAAGAATTTTGATA
>JARRMA010000063.1:5983-10637 GCA_037386505.1 Candidatus Bathyarchaeota archaeon | reverse complement strand
CAATAAATATGTCTGCAGACCTAGTTATTTTGGATCCTCCGTGTACAAGTACTGGAACTTTTGGAAAAACGCCTGAGGCTAAGTGGAGACTTACTAAAAGATCAATCATGGGGATGGTGAAGATTCAATGTGAAATGATAGATGAATGTGCGAAATATGTGAGAAATGGAGGTTTTCTAATCTATTCTACTTGTAGTATAACTTTAGAAGAAAATGAGATGGTGATTGAAAACTTTCTTAGGTTAAATCCAGAATTTAGTTTGATTAAAACAGAACCCAGAATCGGGTTGCCTGGGCTTAGGGGGTTAACTAAATGTCAAAGACTTTATCCTCATATTCATCAATGTAATGGCTTTTTTATTGCGAAGCTAAAAAAAGAAGATTTATAAGCGATTAGGTTAGCATTTTGTTTTTTCTATAAAACCTAGCATTTCAAAGATTATTTTTGTAGCTTGAATAGCAGTTATTCCCTGGTCATATTGAGGTGCAACTTCTACAACGTCGAATCCGATTACATTTCTTTTGCACACAATCTCTAAAAGATCTAGAAGTTTGGACGTGTCTAGTCCTTCTGGTTCAGGATTTGGAACTGCAGGTACAATAGATGGGTCAAGAACATCCATATCAATTGTAACATACACTTTTTCAAAGGGATTAATGATGTTTTCAATTGTTTCACAGGTTTTTTTGACCCTATTTTTTCTGATTTGGTTTGCAGTTATATAATCAATATTTGATTTTTTTGCGTATTGGAGTTCTTCTTTACATACTGCACGAGTTCCAATTTCAAGGATTTTAGGTGGTTTTACATCCTCGTTAATTCGTCGCATAAATGTTGTATGAGAAACATTTAGACCCATATACTCGTTGCGAAGGTCTAAGTGTGCATCAAAGCTTACTATTGCAGCATTTTTGTCGAGACTACGGGCAATTCCTAAAGTTATTGTATGTTCTCCTCCAATAAATACTGGAATCTTGTCTTCATCGAAAAGATCCTTTGCAACTAGAGCCAATCTTTCTAGTGTTAATTTAACATCTCCAGCAACATGAAGATCTCCTAAATCATGGGTTTTTAGGTCTTCAATTTCTATGTTTGATCTAAAGCTGTAGCATTCTATGTTTTGTGATGCGTCTCTAATTTCTAGGGGTGCAAATTTTGCTCCTAAACGATAGGTGCTTGTTACGTCAAATGGAACGCCTACAATGACATATTTTGATGATTCATAGGGTTCTTGGCTACCTGAAAAGATCGGAGATGGTGATACGTAAAGTTCTCGATAACTCATGTTTGATCACTCTATATTTACTACTTTTTTGATTGTTTTTCTGAAGATTGGTTTATTCAGAATTCATCGAACAAAGAATATGCCACTAGATAGTACAGTTTAAAGTTTACTCAAGCTTACTATTAGTCTAAAAAATGACTGGTTTTGTAAAATAATAGTTTTTGAGATGTAATTTTTCATTTAACGAGAAGTTTTCTAAGAGTAGCAGCCTTTTTGGATTGATATTCATTTCTTTCTTTTAAATTGTTGATTTCACATCTTAGTTTAATTATTTCTAAAAGGAGAAATGCATTACCTTGTTTGAAAAATTGATCAACTGTGTCACAAATTATTTCTTCATCAATTTGTCCCCTGACTTTTGAAGCTAATTCTTTGGAAAACATTTTTTTCGGGTCCATTTTGAATCGAAACCAGATTATGGTTCTAAAGGATAATACTTATGAAAACAGAATTATTACAAAGAATCTATTTTCTCTATACATGATTTTATTGAAACTTCTAGAAAATAAAGTTAAAATAACAAATGGGGAAACAAATTTATTACCAAGTGTATAATAGCGGTAGGAAGGAACAGACCATGACTTCAGAAAAAGGCTCTAATATCAGTTTTACACCAGAAATGCTATTTTCAGTTTTCTACATTATAGCTGGAATAATTCTAATTGGATATTTTGCAATAGATGGTTTTGCTGCACCACCAACTATGCCTGTTTTAGGTATCTTGAGCATAATTACTGCATATTTCTTATTCAAAAAGCAAAAATGGACTTTGCCTTTAGTACTTATACTTTTTTTCACTGGCTTAACTTTTGGAGCAACTACTCTTGTAAACTCTATTGAATTGCAAACATTTAGTGGATCTTTATTGTTTCATATTACTTTGTTAGCATACATTATTATTTTATTGATAGCTTCAGCCTATGTTATAAAAAATAGAGAGGATTTCAAGTAGAATCGTCCAAAGGTCTATTTTTTTCATATTTTTCCGAAAAGGTAAACGTCTATTTCTTCGCCTTCATCTAGGAATTGTCTTTTCTCAGAGATTTCTATGAAACCATCAGCTTTTGCTAATGTGGTTATTGCTCCTGATAAGCCAGTAGGAACGGGATTTACGATAGCTTTTCCTGATTTTTCAATTGTTAAATTTACCATTATGAATGTTCTTCGTCCTCGTGCAGGAAACATCTTCTTCGCTGTTATGGCTCTAATTGTAGGTATTTTTTCTTCAGGTTTTCCAGCTAATTTTGTTAGTATAGGCTGAATGAACATATTAAACATGAATAGGGATGAAGTTGGATTTCCAGGTAATGAAAAGATAATTTTTCCGTTAACGACTGAAATGGTTATTGGTTTTCCGGGCTTCACTGCTACTCCAGAGATTATTACTCCAGGTTTTCCTAAGCTGTTTACTACTTTTGGGGTTATGTCTTTTGGGCCTACTGACACTCCGCCTGAAGTTATGACTACGTCTGCTAATTTCAAAGCTTTTTTTATTGATTTTGTTAGCATATTTGTGTTGTCAGGGATTATTCCTAAATTGGTTGGTTCTCCGCCTATTTCTTTAACTGCAGCGCTTATCGTGTGGGCATTTATGTCATATATTTTTCCAAGTGAAAGTGGTTTTCCTGGTTCTACTATTTCTTCTCCTGTTGATAAAATGGCTACTTTGGGAATTTTATAAACTGGGATTTCAGTTAAACCAAGGGCTGCAAGAACACCAATTCTGCGAGAATCTATAATTTGGCCTTTTTTTAGGACTTGTTCGTTTTTATGAATATCTGAGCCTGCGGCCATTATGTTTTCAGATAAAGCTACTGGCCTGTGGATTAAGATTGTGTCGTCTTGTTGCCTTGTATATTCTATCATTACTACTGAATCTGCGCCTTGAGGTAACGGTGCTCCAGTGACTATTTCTGCAGCTAAACCATTTTTCACAGATACTTTAGGTGATTCTCCAATTGCCACGTGTCCGCAGAATTTTAATTTTTTTGGGATTTCTTCTGTTGCCTCAAAAGTGTCAGCAGCTTTTACTGCATAACCATCAACTGTTGATCTCGTAAACGAAGGAATATCGATTGTAGCTGATATATTCTGTGCTAGCACTCGGTTTAGAGCCATAGAAAGTGAAACTTTTTCGACTCCAACTGGATTGGCAATAAATTTTTGGTTAAGACTCTTTTTTGCTTCATCAAATGATAAAAGTTTTCTAAACACTTTTTTCCCTCACGATGCTTGAAAAGAGGCTTACTCTTACTTTTTCTCCGGATTCTAGGCCTTCTCTGTTTTCTGGGATTATTACATAGCCGTTTGCTTTTGTTATTGTTGTTATAACTCCAGATCCTGTTACTCTAACTGGTTCAGCTAAAAATCCTTCATTTGTTTCAAAGACTTTGACTCTTAAGTATACTCTTCGGCCTAATACTCCGGCGACTCTTTTTGTTAGTTTTGCTTCGATTATATGTCTCAGCTCATCTATTCCTAGCATTTTTAGTAATGTTGGTCTTGTGAATATTTCAAAACCTATAGTGGCTGCTACTGGATTTCCTGATAAAACAAAAACTGGTTTACCTTCGAGTATTCCTACTGCTGTTGGCATTCCAGGTCTAATGGCTATTCCATGGACGATTATTCCTGGTTTTCCTAATTTATTAACTGCTAGTGGCACCAAATCTGGGTATCCGACACTTGTTCCGCCTGTAGTTATTACTGCATCTGCTTTCTTTAAACCCTCTTTTATCTTTGACATTATTTGTTCTAGGTTGTCTTTTACTAAACCAATGTCTAATGGTTCTGCGCCTAATTTTTTGCATAAGTTTGAAAAAAGTAAACGGTTTGTTTCAATGATTTTTCCTGGTTCAGGTTTGTTTCCTAGCTCTACTAGTTCATTTCCAGTAGCCAAGATTGCAACTTTTGGTTTTCTTGTTACTGTTACTTTTGTTTCTCCTAAAGCTGCTAATAATCCTAAGTGATGAGGATTCAGCCGAGTTCCAGCTGTTATTGCTACATTACCTTGTGCTACATCTTCTCCCATTTTTGAAACATTTTTTCCTGGTGTTATTGATGATTTTAACTCTATTTCGTTTTCTACTTTTTTTGTGTATTCAAGCATAACCACTGCGTCTGCTCCTTCTGGAACTGGATTTCCTGTCCAGAGTTCTTTTGCTTCATTTTCGTGAATTTCATTATTGGTTAGCTTGAATTTCTTTGTGTTAAAAATAGTAACTCCATATGTGTCCTTTGCTCGTAGGGCATAACCATCTACTGCAGATCGATTAAAAGCTGGTAAATTACTTTTAGCTCTAATATCTTCATAAGTTATTCTTTCTAGCGCCATATCTATTGAGATTTGCTCTGAACCTAACCTTTTT
>JARRMA010000063.1:0-5920 GCA_037386505.1 Candidatus Bathyarchaeota archaeon | reverse complement strand
CACCAAATTAGACGTAAAAAACTTATCGCAATCAACATTTTTAGTAAATTTTCCAAAAAACTCCAAATATTTTAGATTCTGAAATTTAGAAGTTAAAGAACAGTCCACTGCTAACTGACATTTAACAACAACTTCCGATTTTACATATAGAAGTAGTAGTAATAACCGCCAAAAAAATCAGTAGTCACAATTACTTCTACAGTCAATGAAGTCCATCAAAACTTATCGAAAATAGCTTCGAATATGTTTTAGATATAGAAAGAATACAACTATACATAAAATTAAAGTAAATATAAGGAAAACTTAAATAAACTACAACTTACTTCCGTAGTTAGCTTATAAAATGAGACGTGAATATTCAAGATGTCTAAAGAATTTCAGCACATTATAAGGTTTGCCGGGTCTGATATTGAAGGATCTTTACCGGTAACTTATGCCTTAACAAATGTAAAGGGTATAGGAATAAAATTAGCCAACGCAATTGTAGAAAAATCTGGAATCAACCCCGAAGAAAGAATGGGTTTTCTTTCAAGTGCTGATGTCGAAAAAATAGAAGACATCGTTACAAATCCTGCTAAATATAGTATACCTGTTTGGCTTTTAAATCGCAGAAAAGATATAGAAACAGGAAAAAACATTCATCTTTTAGGTTCAGATCTAGTTTTTCAAAATAAGAATGATATTGATCAAATGAAAAAAATGAGATCGTGGAAAGGAGTCCGTCATAGCTACGGACTAAAGGTTAGAGGACAAAGAACCAAAACAACTGGCAGAGCAGGAAAAGCCATGGGAGTAAAGAAGAAACAGATTCAACGTGGAGCCAAATAAAATGGGAGATCCAAAAAGACAAAGAAAAAAGTTTGACACCCCACGATTTCCGTGGCAATATGACACTTTGGAAGCAGAACTTAAAGTTCTTGGTCAATACGGATTAAGAAATAAAAGAGAAATATGGCGTCATAAAACCCTTCTATCAAAATATAGAGGAATTGGACGCTCACTTCTAGGAATGGATGTTGAAGAAAGAAGAATCCAAGAAAAACAACTTCTAAACAAACTTAACAGAATCGGAATTCTACATGATGAAGCAGAATTAGACGACGTTTTGGACTTAACATTAGAAGACATACTTGGACGAAGACTTCAAACCATCGTATTCCAAAAAGGCTTAGCGAAATCAATCCAACAATCACGCCAATTAATTGCTCATGGTCATATTTCAATTGATGGACGACGGGTCTCATCTCCAAGCTATTTAGTACAAAAAGATGAAGAAGCAAAACTAACTTACTCTCCTAAAAGCCCTTTAACAAATCCTGAACATCCCCTAACTAAATCAATAACTGTTCTATCTCAACAATCTTCATTAAATGAGGAGGAAGCTAGTCGTGAGTAAAAACACAGACAAATGGGCAGTAGTTCACGTATTTAGTTCATACAATAACACAATAATTCATTTTACAGACATCTCTGGGGCAGAAACAATAGCCAGATCATCAGGTGGAATGCACGTTAAATCAGATAGATTAGAATCTTCAGCATATGCTACAATGCGAGCAGCAGCACATGCAGCGACAATTGCCAAAGACAAAGGAATCACAGCAATTCACATTAAAGTTCGTGCTCCGGGAGGAGCAGGCGCAAGAACTCCAGGATCAGGTGCCCAAGCAGCAATACGCGCATTAGCCAGAGCTGGATTCCGTGTTGGACGTATTGAAGAAGTTACACCTATTCCTCATGATGGAACACGAAGAAAGGGTGGACGTAGAGGGCGTAGAGTCTAATTCAATATTAATTCGAAATTAATGGAAACCAATCTTTCAAAGTATAGTAAAGAATAGGTTTGCCTTTCTAAACCAAAATATTGAAATAATGGCTTTCTCTCTCTTTGAAAAGCACGAGCTTAATATAATAATATATTACAAAAAAGGCTCAACTGAGGCTTAAGTGTGGTAGAGATTCAAATCCTAGAAAAGACTGATGAATTTATGCGCTTTATTGTTAGCGGAGTCAATGTGCCTTTTGTAAACGCTTTGCGAAGGATTATGCTAACAGAAGTTCCTTCTATGGCCATAGATGAAATCGTTATTCTTGAAAACTCTTCAATATTAAACGATGAAATCCTTGCACATAGAGTAGGACTTGTTCCAATAAAAACTGATTTGGAATCATATAGTCTTCCAGAGGAATGCAAGTGTGAAAGCGAATTTGGATGCAACCTATGTCGAGCAAATTTGACATTGGAAAGTGAAGCGACAGATGAAATAATAACAGTTTATTCAGGAGATATGAAACCTGAAAACCCAGATATTGCTCCGGTGAGTTCAAAAATTCCCTTAGTAAAACTAGCACCTGAGCAAAAAGTGAAATTTGAAGCTTACGCTAGACTTGGGAAAGGAAAAAAACACGCCAAATGGCAACCAGTATCAATGTGTGTTTACACCCATTTACCAAAAATAAAAGTTGACACAGAAAATTGTGATGAATGTGGTAAATGTGTTAAAGTGTGTCCTGAAGCAATATATGTAAAAACTTCAGAAGGAATAAAAACTCAAAATGTTTTAGATTGCACTCTTTGTATGGATTGTGTAGATGCTTGTTCTAGTTCCAAAAACCCGTCAGCTTTAGAAGTAACTTGGGATAAAGGAGCATTCATTTTCAAAATTGAATCAACTGGAGCCCTCAAACCAGAACAAATAGTTATTGAAGCTGCAAAAATTCTTGACCAAAAAGCAAAGAACTTCTCTGATCAACTGAAAAAGGGTAAGTAAAAGTGAAAAAATTAAAGACAAATAATCCTGAACTCTTAACGTTAATTCGTGACTTGAGGAAACATTCACAAGAAAACCACACAGAACTTTGGAAATGTTTAGCAAAACATTTGTCACGTTCAAAAAGAACCCGAATTGCTGTAAACTTAAGCCGGTTAAACCGCTACACCAAAGAAGGTGAAACTGTTGTGGTTCCAGGCAAAGTATTGGGTTCAGGTAAAGCGAATCATGCATTGACTGTAGCTGCCTTCTCCTTTTCTGATAAAGCACAATCCAAAATTCAAAACTCTAATGGAAATTGTATATCCATCAGAGATCTGATGAAAAAGAATCCATCAGGAAAAAATGTTAAAGTAATGGGATAAAAAGTGAAATCTATGGAATCTTCTAATAATCCTGTAATTATAGATGCAAAAGGACTAATTCTTGGAAGAATGTCTAGTATTGTTGCAAAACGTCTTCTTGAAGGAGAAAATATTATTATTCTAAATGCTGAAAAAGCTGCAATTTCAGGTAAAAGACTACAAATAGTTCATGAAGCAAAAACATTTCTTGAAGTAGGTCATCCGCGAAAAGGACCTTATCATTACAGAAGACCTGATAGAATTGTTCGAAAAACAGTTAGAGGTATGCTCCCTAGAAGGAAACCTAAAGGTATACAAGCTCTAAAAAGACTTAGAGTATATTTAGGGGCTCCTAAAGAATTTGAAAATAATGAATTCCAAACAATTTTCGAAGCCAAGGCAGAAAAATTGAAGTCACCTTACATAACTGTTGGGGATTTGGCAAAAGAGATTGGATGGACTCCGGAGGTTGAATAGATTGTCTAAATCAAAAAAAGTTTTGGTAGTAAGTGGAAAACGAAAAACTGCAACAGCAAGAGCTGCAGTTAGATCAGGAATTGGAAGAGTTAGAATAAATAACATACCAATAGAAATTTATGAACCTAAACTCTCTCGAGATAAAATTTTGGAACCTTTATTTCTTATAGATGAAAAACTTCGAAGTCAAGTTGATATTAATGTTAAAGTGTCTGGTGGAGGTTTTATGGGACAAGCCGAAGCTGCAAGAATGGCTATAGCAAAAGCTTTACTAAAATGGACTAAAAGTACCAGACTCCGAACTACGTTTAGGGATTATGATCGAACAATGATTGCTGGAGACGCCCGAAGAAGTGAACCTAAAAAGTTCGGAGGGCCAGGAGCTAGAGCAAGAGATCAAAAAAGTTACAGGTAAAATACTAAATCTGATTGTAATAGAATATGTTTAGGAGGTTGGATTAAAAATTGATAATCCCAGTACGTTGTTTTACATGCGGTAAGGTAGTAAGTGACAAATGGGAAGAATTTACTTCGAGAGTAAACTCGGGAGAAGATGCAAAAAAAGTTCTAGACAGTTTAGGAGTTACAAGATATTGCTGTCGTCGCATGATTCTCTCTCATATAGAGATAACCGATAAAGTCCTAAGATTTTATGAAAAAGAAAGAATCAGACACACATAATTTTAGGGGAATAAAAAAATGTCATCCATCATAGAAGAAGTTACTGCTAGAATACTTTTCAATAGTAGAGGACAAGAAACCATTGAAGTCGATGTAATAACTTCTGACGGTTTTGGAAGCGCTGCTGCACCGGCAGGAGCTAGTACAGGTAAAGCTGAAGTGGTTTCATATTCTGAAGGAGGAGTTAATTCAAGTATAAAAAAATTGGAAGAACTCGTAATACCTGAACTTATTGGAATGGATGCTGAAGAACAAAACGAAATAGACGGGTTACTTCATGAAATTGATGGAACTTACAACTTTAGTAATATTGGCGGAAATACCGCTTTTGCAGTTTCTTTAGCTAATGCAGAAGCAGCTTCAACATCATACAATTTACCCCTTTTCCAATTTTTATCAGGTTATTTGGGAAATAATCTTCCTTTCCCTCTTGGAAATGTTTTGGGTGGAGGAAAACATGCTCTTGGAAAAACAACCGATATCCAAGAATTCCTAGTTTTACCTCTCAATGCATCTAGTTTCATTGAAGCTGCAAAAGCCAATGTTATGGCACATCAGAAGATTGGTGCTCTTCTAAGAAAAGCTGATCCCAACTTTACTGGTGGAAAAGGGGATGAAGGAGCTTGGGCACCTAATATAGAAAATGAAGCTGCGTTGAAGATTGTTGCTCAAGCCTGTGAGGACGTTTCAGAAGAAATAGGTATTGAATGTAGACCCTGCCTTGACATTGCAGCTTCTAGTTTCTGGGATCCAAAAGAATCTGTTTATGTTTATTCGATGGAAAAAATAAAAAGAGATCCTGGAGAACAATTGGAGTTTGTAAAATATCTAATTGAGGAATATAATCTGGCTTATGTTGAAGACCCCTTTGATGAGGATGATTTTGAAAGTTTCTCTGAACTCACAAGACAAGTTGATAATTGCTTGATTTGTGGAGACGATTTGTTTGTTACAAACAGTGAAAGACTAGGCCGAGGAATAGAATTATGTGCTGGAAACTCTTTAATAATTAAAACAAATCAAGTAGGCACACTCTCAGACACTTGGGAAACCACTAAACTTGCAAAAATGGCAGGATATGTCCCTGTTATGTCCCATCGTTCTGGAGAGACAACTGATACACATATAGCTCACTTAGCTGTTGGTTTCTCTTGCCCAATAATCAAAACTGGGGTAATGAATGGAGAACGAGTAGCTAAAATTAATGAACTCATAAGAATAGAAGAAAATCTTGGAAATAGAGCACAAATGTCAATTTTATAAATGGAGGAAAAAAGTTTGTCCGAAAGTGAAGAAATGGAAACATTCAGTGAAGAAGAGCTCTTGTTACCTCAGGATACTCTGCTATCCGCAGGAGTTCATATAGGTACAAGAATGCGAACAAAAGACATGGAACAATTTATTTATCGAGTTAGAGCAGACGGCTTATTTGTTTTAGATGTTAAAAAAACAGATGAACGTATACGTGTAGCTGCAAAGTTCCTAGCAAGATTTGAACCATCAAAGATAGCAGCAGTAGCTGGACGACTATATGGACAATCTCCTGTAGAAAAGTTTTGTGAAGTAGTCGGCGCCACACCTATAGTTGGAAGATTTATTCCAGGAATGCTTTCAAATCCCCTTTATCCCGATCGCCTTGAACCAGGA
>JARRMA010000062.1:0-9662 GCA_037386505.1 Candidatus Bathyarchaeota archaeon | reverse complement strand
AGACGAGCTCCTAACGATCAAAACAAGAAAAAAATTGGGGAAAGTATTCTAAAACAAGTGTCTTGGTAGCCCGGGGGAGATTCGAACTCCCGTCAGAGGCTCCAGAGGCCTCCATGATTGCCGCTACACCACCGGGCTGAAATATGTCTTGTTTTAGGGAAATTGGGTTCTTATTAATAAATCTCTCATCATGTTCTTGAAAAATTAAAATATATATTCAGAGTTTTTTGTACATACATTACAAATTTATAGACAATACAGGATAAAAAATCGTAAAACTTAAATATTAAAACGAAACCTCAGGGTTACTACAGCGGGAAGAAATAGAAATTTCTCCCCAACGGGCAGACGAATCACGTTCATAACGGAGTTCTCTCCAAAAAATTTGTTTACGAGGCGAAAAAATACGCAAGAGAAAGGAATGTCAGGCAGGACTACAGAAAAATGTCCTGAATGTGGAAGCCATAATCTTATCCATGATTATGATACTGGAGAGACAATCTGTGGAGGATGCGGTCTAGTTGTTCGCGAGCAAATGATGGATAAAGGTCCAGAATGGCGAGCTTTTACTCAAGAAGAAAAAGCTTCAAGAAGTCGTGTAGGTGTTCCTACATCATATTCTGTTCATGACAAAGGATTATCCACCGCTATCGGAAGAGTTGATCGAGATGCTTTTGGAAGAAAACTTCCATTATCTACTAGACTTCAGATGTGGAGACTAAGAAAATGGCAAATTCGGTCACGAGTTCACTCATCAATAGACCGAAACTTAGCCCAAGCAATGGCTGAATTAGATCGTTTATCTGATAAATCATACATTCCAGGTCCAATTAAAGAGAAAGCTGCAATTGTTTATCGTAAAGCCCTAGACAAAGGATTGGTTAGGGGTCGATCAATCGCAGCAATCGCTGCAGCATCATTATACGCTGCTTGTAGAACCACAGGAACTCCAAGAACGCTAAGAGAAATCGCTGACGCAAGTTTTGTGGATAAAAAAGATGTTGCTCGTTGTTATCGTCTTCTATTGAGAGAACTTAATGTTCAAATGCCAATAGCTAATCCATTAACTTATGTTTCAAAAATCGCTGAAAGAACAGGAATTTCCGGTCCAACACAAGGTCATGCCATCAAGATTCTTCACGAAGCAAGAAGAAAACGTGCAGCAGCAGGAAAAGATCCAATGGGATTAGCAGCTGCAGCTTTATACATCGCATGTCTCATAAAGAGTGAAAAGAAAACACAGAAAGATATCGCTGAAGCAGCTGGAGTAACCGAAGTCACAGTAAGAAACAGATACAAAAGCTTGAGAAGACAACTAGGAATAGAATTACCAGATTAAATTTTTTCTTCTTCTCTTTTTTGTTCCAAGAATATAGGTCCATTATAACCACAATTATTGCAGACATATTTTACTGGAGTTATTCCATATAATCGTGGATAAGTATCAAATCCGCTACTAATTTTAATATTTGGACTTCCACATCTTGGGCAAAGTTTAGTTGTAGCTTCACCTATTTTCTTATGTTTAAGTCCCTTTAGGACTTCATTTAGATCTGTTAGAAAACCCATTCTATTCATCTAATCCAATTAATTATTGGACTTCAACATTTTCTTCGGGATAACCTTCACGTATTAGATATGTTTTGACTTTGTCTCTATGATCTCCTTGAAGGATAATTTCATCATTTTTGGAGGTCCCTCCACAGGCACAAAATGATTTTAGTCTTTGGGCTAACCGACTTAGGTTTGCTTCTCTATCACTAATTCCATCAACAATGGTTACCGCTTTCCCCCATTTTCTGGTTTCTAAACGCACACGAATCCTTTGTTGTTCTTTTCCGATTTCTTCGCAGACACATATATCTGAAGGTAGTCCACAGGTTGGGCAAATTTCAGCCATGATACTCAACATCATAGGACACTATTGACCTATATAAAATTTTCAATATTCAATGAAATTATAGACAAAAGGTAATAGAATCAAAAAATGGCAACTAAAAAATACCACTTAAAGTGATTAAATTCTTTTGAAGAATCCATTAATAAAAAATACATAAGATAAAGAATAAATGATGAATTATTTTACTTTTTTTCACTTACAACAATCATAGTCAAAGTGGATCTGACTTTATCCAAACTCCGCAAATTCCAAGTCACAATTTCTTTGAGTTTATCCATTGTTTCTGCTTCAACAAGTGCTATAATATCATATACCCCATAGACCATGTAGGTCTCTCTTACGTTTTCAATTTTTTCTAATGCTTCGATGACTGCTTTAACAGCACCGCTCTCTGTAGTTAATAATACATATGCCATGGGCATAATATCACCGCCAAATCTGAATAACCTCGATAACAAACATAATCACAATAAAGATAAATAACTTACCTAACAAAAGTCAACTAAATCTTTTTTATCAACTATCGGAATTAATTGAGATCAGCAGAAAAGTATATTTTTATACAAAAAGAGATTTTTCATAAAAAATTAATTGCTGGATTTTAAAAGGTTAATTGCAGCCATTTTTGCTCCGATTTCTGCAATCTCTTTGGATTCTCCACTGCCCACAATTATGACGCAGTTCTCATGTGGATTCAGTTTATTGATCAATTCATCATGCAAATGAGACATACTCTTGGATAGATTTTCATCTCTAATAGGTAAAGATAATTTGTTGTCTACAAAAATTAATGTAGTAGCTCCTGATGCCCCACTTTTAATTGCAGTATCTCGTTGTTCCATACCACTCCCAATAGCATTAGCAGAATCTCGAACTAGAATAGCAACATTAAATGTTCCAACGGTTAAAGGACTTGAAGAAATTTCAACACCTTCACTTAATTTAGTGCTTAAATCAGAAAACAATTTTTTTCCATATTCTGACAAGCAAACTCCCATCCTTGAACTCTGAATTAAATTCTCTTTTTTCAAATGCTTGAGAAGTGTTCTAGTCGTTCCCTCACCTAATCCTAATTCTTTTGAAAGTTTGATTCGTCCTATGCATTGATAATTATTGATTAATTCAAGAGTTTTTATTACATGTGCTTCATTGAAGGATGGAGCAGGACCAGGTGCAATTTTTCGTGTAACTCTCTCTATTATTTCTAATAATTTCAAAGCCGATATCTCCATCTGATATTAAGATATTACACGAACTGGTTATAATAATTAACTTAAAACTCTTTAAAAAAATAATAGATCAAATTACGAAACAATATAGAGATATAATTGATCAGAATATTTCTGAAAATACATAATATTAAAAAAACAAAGTGGAGGATGCAAAAGATTAGAAAAATTATTTTGATAACCGGTACTCCTGGGGTGGGAAAAACTACTGTTTCTAGAAAGCTAGCATCCGTTTTGAATGCAAATTATATCAACTTAACTAAATTAGTTAAAGAAAATAACTTAGAAACAACAAAGGATAATGAAAGAGAGACATTAATAGTGGATACAGAAGAGATTTCTGTAGTACTTAAAAAAATTATAGAGAAAAAAGATGGACCCTTCATAATTGAAGGACATTATGCTACAGATATTTTATCTAAAACAGATGTGAGTATAGTCTTTGTACTAAGACGTGATCCTAGAGAACTAAAAGATGTGTTGCAAAAACGTGGATATTCTTCGAAAAAGATTTGGGAGAATGTAGATTCAGAAATATTAGATGTTTGCCTTAGTGATGCGTTATCCACTATGAACTCGACAAAAATTTGTGAGATTGATGTCTCAGGAAAACATCTCGATAGAATAATTGAGGAGATAATTGAAATAATTAATAAAAATAAAAAATGTAGCTATGGAAAGGTGGATTGGTTGGGAAAATTAGAAGCAGAAGGACAACTTGAAGATTTACTAAAAAATATTAGATTAGCCGAGCAAACGTAGAATCTGTTGTTTTGATAATAATGTTATTCCACGACGGTTAGCATATGCTTTAGCATGGCCACTAAATTTTTCAGAAATAATAATTGGTTTTGGAAAACCAACATCTTCTGCCGCTTTGTCAATATTTATTACAATATTTACACCGACAGTACGGTCCCAATCCTTAATCCAAACTGAACGTTTTTCTCTGCCTCTTTGAATAATTAAATCAAATTTACGCAGAATACCAGATACTCCTTCCATTATTGCATCTTTTTCAGTTTGATATCCATTTTGCCTAAAATACTTAGCAGCAAGATTAGCTAGTGAAAGTCGACTCATTTATCTGCATCCTAATACAGCATTAAATCATTCGAAGAAAAATCTTTTGCCTAAGGAATGAAATCAGATGTATATGATCGTTGTTTGTTATAAATGTGGACACTTTCTCTTAGCTAAGAACGATCAAAAAACTAGGACTTGCCCATCTTGTTCAGCTAATCTCAAATTAATTAAGACAAAAAAAGTGGCTCATCTTAGAACTGCTAAAGAAGCATCAAAGTATATCCGTGAATTAAAAATAAGAACTGCTGAGAAAAAGTAAACCGATTTAGTGTTAGATGATTATTAAGAAAGGCTGTCAAGACAATATGGTTTAGCAATACAGAAGATTTAAGATCGAATTTCACATCATTAATTAAAAAATAAAGAAGGTCAAATTGTTGAAAGATAAAACAATGACGATCGCATATGCAACATTATTCATAGGAATAGGTCTAGTAGCTTTTACATTCATAAACGCATATATTTTCCTCATAGGCAACCCAGACATCACTGCCTCATCAGACATAGCAGATGTTTTTGGCAAAGCATTAGCTCCACTTATCTCAGGATCAATAAGAATAATGTATCTTGGAATAATGGGATGGATCGGTTCAATACTTACAGCACGAGGAGTTCAGCTTATAACTCAACTTAAACGACTATCAACGAAAGAGATTCAAACTCAAAAAACATCTCAAGTAATTAAACCTACAAAATCATCATAATAAATTAAAGAAAATGTAACAACAAATCTTAGTTTAACTAAGATTAAAATCTGGGAAAAAAATAAATGAAAATTCCAATAAAAATGCTTAGTATTGCTACTTTCATAATTTGGATTATAATAATCTCATTTTCCATCACAATTGTTCTTTCAGCGATGAATTTGGATGTTAATATTGGAGAGATCCAAATGAGTCCATCAAGTACCGGAATAAAATTTGAAGCTCCTTTTTCAATCAATAACGAAGGTTACTATGAATTAGCTGACCTAAATTTGACAACGCGGGTTACAGATGTTAATGGAACAGTTCTTGATTTAACTGAAACAACTATTCCGTCCATACCTCAGGGATCAACGATTAATGAAAGCCATATTATCTCTATAGATTTAGATACAATACTTTCAATGGATTTTATGCCGCTTCTGACGAATGATAGTTCTTTTAATATTGAAGTATTTGTAGGATTAAATTTTGCTCGAGTTATACCCACCCAACTTTCGACTAATATCACAATACCTTGGGGGGCACCTTTAGCTAAATTTTCAGTCGGTGATATTTCATTTTCTTCGTATAACCGAACTCATGACGAATTCTTAATTCCTATTAGTTTTGAAAATCATGCAATATTAGATATTCAAGGAAGATTACAATTGGATGTCTATAATGAAAATAATGAATTAATAATGTCAGGAGAGAGCCCAATTAGTGTTCCTTCCCAACAATGGTATAATGAGGGGATTAAAGCGTATCCGTTAATCCAAGATAGTTTGAAATTTTCGGGTAGCGGAAGAATTAATGTTATTTTTGAGACTCCAATGTTTTCAGTGGAGATGTGGGAACCCTATGGATAATTCTAAATCCGAATTATTACCTCGAATAGCTAAAGCTGCAATATGGGGAATACTAACATTCATTTTATTATACTATATACCGATAATGCTTCTTCCAGAAGATGTATCTCAATATCTGATCGTCAACTCTTTGCCAAAACAATAATAGTTTGCGGATTTGGAATTGCAAAAGCGATAATCATTATTGCCTACTTTTTTATCGTTTCTGAAGGTGGAGTTTTTAACTTAGCATTTCCAACACAAGATTACACAATAAATTTCACGATTGATATCAGCATAATACTTTTGATGATAATTGCAGTTAACCTTCTGGGAATAGCAAAGAACCTTTTCGAAGCAATAAATATTCTAAACAAAAATTCAACTAATCCATTGATTAACCATAAGGAACAATAGAATGAAATTAAAAAAGTCGAGAATTCCCCAAACAATAATTTTTTTGTTAATTTTTCAGATTATTTTCTTCACAGTTGTTAATCCAGTTTTTAAAGTAAAGTCATCGAGTCTCACTTTTCCTATTTCTGATACAGTTGAAAAACAGCCTATTTTTCAGAAAGGATTATCATATTCAGCTTGGTCAAGTGATGTATTTAGTAGCCTAGAATCTGACGAATCGTTAGGACTCCTAACTGAAACTAATGCAGAATGGATTGCAATTTGTTTTTCATGGGTTCAAACGAACAGAACTTCATATGATATCCACATAGATCCAATTCGAACTCCAACAACAGAATCGGTCAAACATGCTATAGAAGTTGCTCATAATTTAGGTCTAAAAGTTATGTTAAAACCAATGATTGATACATTAGAAGAAGAAAAAATCCAAGGCTATCCCACAGTATGGAGAGGAGAAATTCAACCATCTAATGAATGGTTTTTGAATTATGCTGAATTTATTAAAAATTTTGCTGATTTTGCTGAAAAAAATAATGTAGAACTTTTCTGCATTGGATGCGAATTCAAAGCTACAGTTCAAGAAGAAGAACAATGGGGAATGATTATTTCTGGAGTTCGGGAATATTATTCTGGTCCTATAACATATGCAGCTGATTGGACTAATTATCAAAATATTAATTGGTGGAATCTTCTGGATTATGTTGGAATTGATGCATATTTTCCATTATCACTTTTCAATTATAACCCTACTTTAGATGAATTAGAAAATACTTGGAATAACTATGCAAATGAGATCGAGGAATGGTTATCATCTGTAAATAAACCGGTAATATTTACCGAAATTGGATATCGAAGCGGAGATGGAACAAACATTGCTCCAGCTAACTATTGGTTAGACATGTCAATTGATTTACAAGAACAAGTAGATTGCTATGAAGCAGCATTCCAAACTTTATGGAATAGAAATTGGTTTTACGGTTTTTATTGGTGGACCTGGATATTTGATCCAACACAAGGCGGAATTGATGATTCACATCATACACCTCAAAATAAACCTGCCCAAGACCTAATCACACAGTGGTACTCTCAAACAAGACAGGTTATTGTAATTGATCAAACATTTACGACTACAGAAAAATGTTTAATCAATCAAATCCAAACTGTAGGTTTTCATGCAAGCTGGGATCAAAACGGATCTGACATTACCAATGCAATCATAGAAATTAACGGAACAAAATATACAACTAACAGCACTGGTTGGATAAGTTTTAATGTTTCATATGACACAGCAGGCAATCGTTCATGGGTTGTAACGGATGCTCAGCATTCAACCACAAGTAGCTTTTTTGTTTCAACTGACACTCCAAGTATAGTTTGGGACACTATATCTGTTGATATCGAAGTGATTTCAGAATCAGTTGGAGTATCAAAAGTGGTTGTGAAAATTACCAAAGAATATGATCAAACTGCAATAATTGGAGTGAAAACATATGTTAATGGAGAACTATGTGAAGAGTCAGAATCTGGAGTTTATGTCTCAAGACTAGAGTCGTGGAATCCTATTCAACAAATTACAGTTCAAACAGATCTAACAGAATTAAATGATAAAACATGGACTTTTTCATCAATTAATATTTTGAACTTGATACTATTTGCATTAGTTATAGTCGTTATTATAGCGATAGCCTTTGTTTTAAAAAAGAGAAGCAAAAATAAATCAGTTAATTAAAATTTAGACTTAATCTTCTGTTGAACATTTTCCTGAAACGTTTGCACAAATATATATCTGATAAGATCCTAGGCTCATATCAAATTAAAATTATTATTAGGGAGTACCAGTTTCCGTGAGTAAGGCAAGAGATTTGGGGAAAGTTTCAGCCAGAGGAGGTTTTAATTTATTCTGGGGAATAGCAATTTCCTCAATTGTTACTGCTATAGGTGTTTTGTATATTGGACGCACTCTTTCTCCAGAAGAATTAGGAATAATAACTGCTGTAATGACAGCACCTAATTTAATCAAATCATTTCGTGATTTAGGAATAATTAAACAGATTTTGGCAGCAGAATGTTTCTTTGAAATTATTTTGTGTTTTATTCTTTTTGTTAGTTCATTTATTTTTTCAGATTTAATCGCAACCATTTTAGAGCATCCAACAATTACACCTCTAATTCAAATAGCTTCATTGATAGTATTTGCAGAAGCACTTCTAAAAGCAGCACAATCTGCCTTTACGGGATATGAAAGAATGGGGCTTCATAGCTCAACTCTTGTAATTCAATCAGTAGTTAAAACAGGCATGATGATTCTTTTGGTATCCTCAGGATTGGGTCCTGCAGGAGCAATACTGGGAGACACAATATCTTATGTTATTGCAGGAACCATAGGAATAATTATATTATATTTTATAATTTACAGGAATTTGAAAAATCAAAATGGCTTGATGATTTTTAGTACAATAAAATATATGATTAAATATGGATTACCTGTTTCCATTGCTTGGATTATTAATTCTTTTTTGACCCAATTCTATCAAGCTTTAATTGTTATTTATAGCTCAGATTTATTAGTGGGAAATTACTATATCGCGGTTAGTTTTTCTGTCTTAGTAACATTCATAGTAATACCTCTTACCACTATTCTTTTTCCAGCATTTTCAAAAATAGATTCTCAGAAGGAGACTAAAATAATGCAAAGTGTTTTTAAATTTTCAGTAAAATATTCTGCTCTAATTGTAGTACCTTCTACACTTGCAGTTATGGTATTAGCTCAATCTGCAATTTTTACTCTATTTGGCGAACAATTCGAGTTTACGCCTCTTTATGTCACATTATATATTGTAATATATCTATACTCAGCAATTGGAAGCTTAAGTGTCGATAATTTAATTAAAAGTCAAGGACGAACAGACATTAACCTAAAATTAACATTAATTACAGCAGCTATGGGATTATCATTAAGTTTAATGTTAATACCTATTTTTGGAGTTATGGGTCTTCTGGTTACTTATCTCGTAGCGGGAATTCCAAGTACGATAATAGCTCTTTGGTGGGTCAAAAAACATTTTGCAGTATCAATCGATTGGTTATCTTCTGCTAAAATTTTATTAGCTTCAGGAATTGCTGCTTTAGTTACATATTTAGCAATTAATCAATCAAATTTGGCTAATTGGATAAATCTTGTTAGTGGAGGAATTATCTTCCTGATTGTTTATCTTGTTTCAGCTCCAATTTTGGGAGCCGTAAACAATAAGGATATTCAATATCTTAAAGAAACATCGAAAAGTTTTGGAGCATTTGCGCCTGTTTTGAATGTACCATTAGTTATCATTGAATTTCTAGTTAGGATCGTCCATAAGAAGTAAACCTTTAAAAAACTAGAAAAAGCTGGAAAAGTGGGATAAACATCATTTAGTTGTTTTGAAATTAGATCATCAAAAGTAGAAAAAATCGTAATTGTATTCTAAGGATTATTTTTTGGTGCTCCGGCCGGGATTCG
>JARRMA010000061.1:0-9050 GCA_037386505.1 Candidatus Bathyarchaeota archaeon | reverse complement strand
AGTTTCTAAAGCTGCAATAACTGCATTAGTTTCAAATGTTTCAGCACGTCTTATAGCATCAGGTAGTATGTAGCGTATAACATCATATAATGGTCCTGTTCCTTCTTCTCCCCACTTATCCATATATGCCTCTGCAAAAGCAAGCGTCTTATTCGTATATGGATACCCAACAGCTGTGGGGTATGCGAAAGCAGATACATATTCACATTTTCCTTGTGTTAACTCCCAGAAATCACTTTGAGCTGCTGCTGTGATTGATCCCATTATAACCATAGGAGACTGCCTATCATAATACTCCTTTACAAATGGTGCACCCGATTGAGGTAAAATGTTGGGACAAAGCATTATTTCTGCTCCTGCAGCCTCTGCTTTAGCAAAATAACTCGAAAAATCTACTGCATTAAATGGTATAATACTCGTGGAAACAACATCCATTTTAGCATCGCTTAAAGTGGCAATAATATTGGACAACCAATCTGGTCCAGCTAACCCCATATCGTAAGAAACAATTGCAACTTTGTTAAACCCAGTATATTCTCCGATTGTTACAATATCTTCAGTTACACCTTCAGAAATTGTTGATTGGTTATTGATTCCAACTCTAAAATAGTATTTGTATTTGTCGTAATTGTCTAGAACCTTTTGGGTTGAATTATCTGCAGCATTGTAAGCATCAAACATGATCGTTTTATGTTGAAACATAAGCTCTTGGTAAATATTTGTGTAAGTTCCCATAGCAATTATGTAATCTGCTTTGTCAACTGTGATTAATTTTGTAAAAGCGTTGGTTGCTAAGGCAACATCCATGTTTCCGGATTCGCTGTCGTCATCTTCTGAAACTATCTCGAAAAGTCTGCCTAGGACTCCTCCTTCTGCATTGATTTGTTCAACTGCTAAAACTGCCTCTTGATAGATCTTTTTCCTGCAGAACTATCAAGATCAGCACAAATACCTATCTTAACTGTTTCTGAAGACTGGTTTTGTTTATCATTTAGTACGAAATATATTATTGCTATGCCAATTCCAGCAACTATAATTATAGATAACAAAATTATGGTTTTAATTTTTGTTACAGCCTTAGAATCTAACACCACTATGACCATTGTTATTATCATCTGAAGAATGAATATAACATTTTGCAAAATTACTAACTTCCGAAAGCTTATCTTGATATTTAATCAATATTTGTTTGTGGACAGTATTGCAGGACGATATTTTGAATTCTTTCTTAATCAAAGCAAAAGAAGAGGAAAAAAAGTATAAGTGGATTCAAGCTGCAAAAAACTACAAGAAAGCCTCAGAATTAGTTTTAGCAAAAAATATTTCATCAGAATATTTAGATATAATTGATCAAATTGGCTTTTGTTATCATAGAGCTGCATTTCAATCCAAAACAAATACTGAATTCAGAGAAAGATTTAACCTTGCTATTCAAGCTTATGAAAAAGAAATCCAAATCATTACAGAAAGAAAAGATAAGAATCAGGTAAGAATCAAACATGCAGAAGCGTTGATTAATTATTCTAAATCTTGGCTTGAAAATAATGTTCAAAAAAAGAAAATACTGCTTTGTAAATGGTGGGCCCTTGAAAAGCAAGTTCTAGAAGAATACGAAAGAATTGGAAATATTCATTCTGTTGGCATTGTATGTACAGATCTCATTGAGTTTTCTCAGTATACCCTAATTTGGCTGACTGATTACTTAGAATGGGTAGAAATAGAGCAAGAAGCTCTAAACCTTGCCGAGAGAGCTATACAATCTCTATCAAAAACAGGGAATAACTTCGAATTGGCTAGGGCATATTGTTTTGCTAGCTTATGGCTTAGTAGATTGCATATATCGCCTGAATTTAGGGCAGAACGTGTTCGACTTATTCAAAGATGCAGGGATTATTCAAATAAAGCTTTGGAGCTTTCTATGAAAATTGATGACGCTTGGTTAATTGGCAATTCATACATCTCACTTAAGAACATAGCGAATAACTACAATATTGACTTTAAATTAGCACTAGAGTTTAGAGAAAAAATATTGCACTATGGTAGAATAGCAAAAGACAACCGCGTTTTGAGTTCTCAAGCAAATGCGGGACCCATAGCAATTGTGGAAACCATCGAATTTCTGGAGGATCCTGATAGGCGAAGGGCATTCCTTGAGAAAGAGATAATATTGGCTCAAGAGAGCATCCGAATATCCCAAATTATAGATCATATGGTTGGTGTTCTCGCAGGTTATTCTAACGAAATTATGGCCCATGCTATGCTAGCATTAATTGAAACCGATCCAAGAGTTAGGGAAGCTATGCTTGTGACCGTAGTAGAGATGAATCGAATGGTCCTGAAGTTTTTTGATGAATGGAAAAGATTTCGTGGAGGCTTCTATTCTCTTCTGGGTGTTGGTCTATTTTTGTTGGGGCTACAAAAAAGGGAGGTTAAAGAAAAAAAGGTATTACTTGTTGAGGCAAAGTTATATCATGAAAAATTCTTGGCTCATACCGAAGAATTCTTTCCATATAATGATGGAATTAAAAGTCTTGGGTATTATATTTTAACTATTCGGATTAGTGGTTTAGCTGACATAGAAAGCAACAAGACTGAAAAAGTTAAGCTTCTAGAGCAAGCTCTAGATAGCTTACAGAAGAGTGACGAATTACTAATCCTTGCGGGAATGCCTGAGAATATTTTTTCTATTCAAATAAGAGGGAAACATAGTGATAGACTCGGGAAAATCCTTCAGCAAATCTATTCTCTAACCAAAGAAAGAAGGAGACTCTCTGAGGCTATCAAAGCTTATAACAATGCAGCTTTGGACTATACAAAAGCAGAGTTACCTGCCCATGCAGCTGAATCATATTGGCATGTAGCTCAAATTCAAAGTCATCAAGGCAAATATCAAGAAGCTTCCCAAAATTACAAATCTGCATCCAAATCTTATGATCTAGCTTGCAAAAAAATTCCTCAGTTCAATAACTTCTACAAAGATTATTCTTTTTATATGCAGGCATGGTCTCAATTCGAGCAAGCAAGATATTTCCATTCAATTGATGATTATGAAGATGCTCAATACCATTATGAGAAAGCTGCAAAGCTTCATGAATCGACTAGACGCAGATATTGTCAAGCCCGAATCCTTATGGAAGAAGCAAGACTTTTGGACAGAAAGGGTAGGTATCTGGAGAGTTCAAGAAACTATGGAGAAGCAGCACATAAGATTTCCATGATTATTGATGCTGTGAATATTGAAGCTGAAAGTAAAGAGCTAGAATATGTAGCAATTCTGTGTCGGGCTTGGGAGAAAATGGCTGAGGCAGAGGAGACAACTTCTGCTGAATCATATCTGGAGGCTGCAGAGCTCTTTGAACAGGCAAAAGACCATTGTTATACTAAAAAGGCTAGTCTTTGGGCTTTAGGAAACAGTAATTTTTGTAGAGGTTTAGCTGCTGGAGCCGAGTATCAGACAAGGTTAGATGTGGAAAAGCATAATGAAGCTAAGGTTTACATAAAGAATGCTGCTATAAATTACTTGAAAGCTGGATATAGGAATGCTTCAGAATATGCTAAGGCTACTCAACGACTTTTTGATGCTTATGTTTTTATGAATCAAGCTGAAAATGAATTAGACCAAGATGAAAGAGCTAAACTATATCAAATGATTGAAAATCTGCTTCAAATAGCAGCGGGTTCATTTATGAAGGCTAAACAGCCTGAAAAGACAGCTCAAGTGCAAAAGATTTTAGATAATGTTAGAGAGGAAAAAGCCTTAGCAATTTCTTTGAGTCAGATTATGCAAGCCCCCTCAATTGTTTCTACTACCAGATCTTTTACTGCACCTTCACCAACTGGGGAAGTTTCTGTGGGTTTAGAGCAATTTGAGCATGCAAATGTCCAAGCAAATGTAATCGCTGATATGACAGAAGTTAGGCTTTGTGAATCATTTTGTCTATCTATAGAGTTTGTGAATGCTGGAAGAGAACCCGCCTTATTGACTAAGGTGGAAAATTTTATTTCTTCAGATTTTGTTGTTGTTAAGAAACCTAAAATTTATCGAATAGAAAACACTACCCTGAATATGAAGGGCAAGCAGCTTGCTCCCCTGAAGTTGGTAGAAGTGAAGTTAACTCTTCAGCCATCAAAAAAGGGAAAATATCAATTTAACCCCATGGTTCATTATTTGGATGAGCTTGGACTAAATAAGACTCTTCGATTAAAATCTGTAGAGATTAAAGTTGAAGAGGTACATCTTGAAGATAGAATTTCTACTGGCACACAAGAACTTGATTCTTTGTTATTGGGTGGGGTTCCAAATGAGTTCACTATTGTTTTAACTGGATCACCCAGTGATGAAAGAGACCATGTGATTAAGAATTTCCTAATCGAAGGAATCAAAAAAGATGAGGTTGTGTTTTTTGTTGCTACAGAACCAGATAAATTAGATTTATTGGAGAATTCAAATTTTGTTTTGTTTTTGTGTAATCCTAAACCAAAATCGGAAATTCCAGATTTTCCAAATGTTTACAAGCTTAGAAGTAAAACAGATTTGACTAATCTCTCAATATCATTAACCAAAGCATATAGAAACCTAGATTCTTCAAAAAAGAAGAGGATTTGCATAGAAATTATTTCTGATGTTTTAGTGGATTACGGAGCTAAAGCTACTCGTAAATGGATTTCTGAGTTAATCACAGAATTAGGCACTAAGGGTTTCACAATTTTAGCTGTCATGGATCCAGAGATGCATCCATCTGACCAATCTAAAGCAGTCATCAACTTATTTGATGGAGAAATCAGTATAATACAAAGTGAGGATCCTTTAGATTGTAAAAAATCGATTTTAGTAAAGAAGCTTAGAAACCAAGACTTCATAAAAAATCCAATTTGCCTGATCGATTTCAGATGAATAATCTTCTAAAAAGTTGATTTATAGCTCATAATCATTTGGGTGATAATTAATGCCGAACCAAAGTACAAACTGGGGTATAATCAATTCGGATCATAACAAATGGTTAAAACGGATATTTATCATCTGATTTCGTCCCATGGTCCAGGCCAGTCGGGATATGTGTAGGTTACTCCGGCTTCATCCATTATTTCTTTTGGGTAAACAGGTACCCTTGTTCCATTTGCTTGCCATTGGAATACCATTCCTGTTATATCATCATCTTTTAACAATAAATCATGATTAGATGTAAACCTGAAATTTTGCCTTCCAGGTGTTTCAACATCTATTTCTTCAAGAGCTTTAATTACTTCTTCAGGTTCAAATGTTCCTGCCCTGTTTATTGCATCAGGTAAAAGATATCTTATTGCTTCATAAGTTGCTGATGAACCAAAAGTTGGGTTTTCGTTCCATCTATTAATAAATGCATCCCTAAAAGGTACTGTTTTATTTGTTATAGGATATCCTACTATGCTTGGGGTCACAAAAACAGATTGGTGTTCACATTTTCCCTCTGTAATTGCCCAAAATTCGTTAGATTGAGATAGCAAACTTATCCCCCAAATGACCATAGGTGATTTTCGATCGTACCATTCCTTAATTATTGCAACATCATTCGGACCAAAAAAACTTATCATCATTTCAGTTCCAGATTCTTCAGCTGCTGCAAAAAAACTTGAAAAATCCACTTCATCTCCCATCCATGCACCTTCATAAACAAGCTCGAAGCCGTCAACTTCAACCAACCGATTAAAACTTGGACGCATCTGTTCAACCAAGGTAGCTGAAATCAGGTATCCTAATTTATTGAATCCAGTGATCTCTCTTAAAGTCAGTACACTATCAAATAGTGACAAAAAGGCACTTGTTTCGTTTGCTCCGATTCTAAAAAAGTACTTATACTTATCATAATTATCCTGAACCAATAATGTATAAGTATTATCAAAAGATCCTGTACTGAGGAAAATTTTTTTATGTTCAGCTGAAATATCCTGCATAATACTAGTACCAACTGGTCCCAAGTTCCCTGTTAGGTAATCTACTTTTTCACTCGTCACCAATTTTGTTAATGCAACCCTCACCTTCAACATATCTCCATCCGCTTCATCTGTGTCTTCTTCGACGATTTCTATTGATCTTCCCAAGATTCCACCTTCGGCATTGATTTCTTCAGCAGCTAATATAGCTCCATGCATAACAGAGTCCCCATTTGCAGTACCTAAATCAGCAGCTACTCCAACCCTGATAATATTTGCTTTTATATTTCCCCTCGAAATTAGATAAGCACCTATCAACGCAGAAACAATAACCATTAGAACCAATAGTACAGCTTGAATCTTTGAAACAGCTTTAGAGTTCTGCATAACATATTTCCCCTAATTTAAAATCATGATATTCCGATTTTAATATAAAATTTTCTAAACTGCATAGCAAGAATTATTAGTCTCAACCAAAACTAATTTTATTTTTATATTTTGAAACAGTTTTCCATCTTAGGTCAATTTCCTACTTAGAAAAATATTTGAATTGTCTCAATGATTATACTGCAGTGAGAATGTATGCTAGACCAAGTGGAGCCAATTCTGGATAAAGCAAAAAAACACGAAAAGAAGTATGAATGGCTCAAGGCTAAAATATCCTATGAAAAAGCCATAAAATTCGCTTTAGAAAGAAAAAAATATTCTCAAGTCGCTGATATTTACGAACTTATAGGTTACTGTTTTTTTAGATCTGCTCTCCAAGCTGAAAGAAACGAACAGTTTGAACAAAGAATGAATCTTTCGACAGAAGCATACAAAGAGATGTTAGACTTACTAAAAAAATACGGGGGCAACGAAGCTGAGATCAGCCACGCAAATTCAATGATAACTCTAACCCAATCCTGGGTCGAGCATGAGCTTTCAAAGATGGAAGCGTTAGTTGAGAAATGGTGGACTCACGAAAATAAAGCATTATTTTTATATAAAAAAATGCAAATTCATACCAAAGTTGGGGAAATTAGTAACAATCTTTTAGAGTATTCTGTAGATAGAAGAATCTTCTTTAACCGAAAAGAATTCCAAAAAAGAAGAAAAGAACTTATTGATATTGGAGAAAAAGCAATTTTAGAATTATCAAAAACTGACGATAGATATGAATTGGCACGAGCCTACTGCTGGACAGCTTGGTGTTATGGGATTGGTAGTGGAGTAACCAAGATTGAAACAAAAGGAGACAAATTTTACAATAAATGGCTAGATTATTCAAGAAAAGCAGCTGTTTTTTCTAAAGAGATTGGAGATGGCTGGTTAATTGGTTGGGCTTATAATGCAAAATCAAATACATCTATTTATAAACAGAATTTTGCTTCTTTGCTAAAAGACGGCGAAAAAGTCATTGAACAAGGAAAAATTATCAAAGACAATTATATGATGTTAACTGGAAAATGGCACATTGGTCATATACTCGGTTTCGAGGCTAGTATTGGCGAGAATCCAGAAAAAATTAGGGATACTCTCACTAGGGCGGTGGAATTGACAAAAGAAGCCATAATTCAAGCCGAAATTATTAACGCACCCATATGCAAGCTTTTAACACAATTTTGTTATAGCGTTAATCTTGTATCTTTGGCATTATTGAAAACTGAAATTAAAGAAAAAGAGAAGCTCATCAAAGAGGCAGTAAAAATAGGAAGAGAGGGAATGAACCTCGTTCAAGGTAGAGATTGGGTGCAAAAAGTTTTCCCGATGGTTGCATTATCTAATGCTTTACTTTTATTATCTAAAATAGAACCTAATAGAAACCTAAAACGAGGGTATCTTGAAGAAGCTCTGAAAATTAGACAAGAAGCTCGAGCTGCTGTTAGTTCTGTTGAGCGTCCTCAGATTTCTAATGTACCTTCTCCAAATTTTGTTTGGGGAGTATATCAAATTGCTACTGCCAAATCTGAAATAGCAAAAATAGAGACAAATGTTGATCAAAAGAAAACTTTATTCAAAGATGCTGTTTCCACTTGGGAAGAATGTCTGGAACTTTCCGAGAAAATGCTTGAAGCATTTCCAGACAAATCTGAATGGCTTGGAGGTCTAGGCTTTTATTATTATGACTTTGGGGGAATTTTAACTCAAATCTACAACTTAGATCGTAATAAATCTGGAATCCTCAAAGCTATAGAAGTCTATAAAAAAGGCTTAGAACTTTTTAACAAATATAATCTATTAGTTCACGTTTCAGAATCTTATTGGAAAATTGCTCTGATTTATAATCTACTTGGTGAACATCTTGAAGCTAGTGATAATTACGTTCTAGCTTCTAAGGCTTACCAATCAACGATTCAAAGAATTCCGCAGCTAAAAGATTTTTGTGAAAACTACTCAGCATACATGCTTGCTTGGAGCAAAATAGAAAAAGCATTACATCATCATGCGAGACAAGAGTACGCTGAATCAAAGAAATATTACGAAAAAGCTGCCACTTTGCATGAAAGATCTGGACCTATGAGTTATATGGCATCTAACTATTGGGCGTGGGCTACTATGGAAAATGCTGAAGGTTTAAGTAGAAAGGAAATGCCCAAAAAGGCAATACAAGTTTTTATAGATGCCCAAGTAAAATTTAGAGCCTCTGAAGATGCACTTAAAAAGAAATTTACTGAAATTGAGTCTCAAGAAGAAAAACTGTTTTCTGAAGAATTAATTAACATCTCTAGAATTAGGAGAAAATATTGTCAGATTAGAGTTGATATAGAAGAAGCAAAGATCCTGGACAAAAATGGAGATTATGCATCAAGTTCTAAACGTTATGGATTAGCAAAATCAAAGTTAAGGCAGTTATTGAAGGAAACTGAAACTGAGCAAAATAAACGAGACTTCTCGTTGATGCTTAATTTCTGTGAGGCTTGGGAAAAAATGGAGTTAGCTGAGGAAAAAACTGATCCAGAACTTTACATACAAGCTGCACAACAATTTGAAGAAGCAAAAGAACTAAGCCCAACCAAAAAAATAGGCTTGCTAGCATTGGGTAACAGTAGTTTTTGTAAGGCTTTGGCATATGGAATAAAATATGAGATGACAAGAGATGTAAACCAGCATTTAGAAGCTAAAAAACAAATAAATATAGCCGAAAATTTTTATCTAAA
>JARRMA010000060.1:0-6714 GCA_037386505.1 Candidatus Bathyarchaeota archaeon | reverse complement strand
GAATTCAGTTCTTTGAATACCCTTGACGTCAACGAATGAAAGTTTAGGGAAATCGCAATATGAATATCCGATGAGGAAAACTACCAATCTCCTTTTCAATGCTGAAACTTCCAGTATCAAGTATAATCTCAAGTATATTGTTAGAAGTCAATTCTGACTCAAAGAACTTCATATCGCCATATTCATATAGCATCAGATATTTTACATGCAAAATTTCACAGTTCTCAATCAACTCAGTCTCGTTGAAAAAAGTTTTATACACATCAACCGGCTTTTCAGGATATTCCCACAGTTTCTCTTCTGTAAAATCATTCATATCAAAGTAAAACTTCACCACATATACGCTAAATAAACCTGACGGACACAAAACCATAATCGATTCATCATCCGTCAATCTAGATTCAATATATTGGCTTGCCTCAGCAACAGGAATATGAACAGTATCTTTTTGGATCCAATAATAAGCATCATTTGCACTGTAAATTAGCAAAAAGACCGAGAGGATAATAAAAAAACCAGAAACAATTTTGCCAAATTTCTTTCTCAATTTTTTCGTTATCTTATCCCAGATGAACAAGATGCAATTAGAGGCAGAAATAGCTAGAATCGGGAAAACTATAGTCACATAACGCCAATTTTTGTTTGGAATAAGCGTGAAAAAGAAATAAACTACGAAAAACCACATCAACAAAAACTTTTCCTGCGGTCTCCTTTTCCAGAACCATAAAAATAAACCAAATAAACCCAAAATGTAAACGGGAAAGATTACTATACCCAAGTCTTTCCTCGCTACCTTCCATAACAACATAGGACCAACTCTCAAACGCCTCAGAACCAAAGAGAACAAGAAAAGGAACTGAAATTATTAATCCTACACTTATTGAAATAACCAAGAATTTAACAAGCCTAATGGAAACCTTTTTCCTAAACAACAAAACAAGGCTTAGTAACATAATTATTGCAGCAACTAAGGCTTGGTACTTTACAAGAAAAGCTAGACTTAGAGTTAGACCAGCAAAAAATAATGCCTTAACACTATTTGATTGTGTCCAAAAGAAAAAAAGAAACAAAGAAGAGGAAAAAAGGAAAATTAAAACTGTTTCAATCATGGCTACTCTGCACAGCCACACAAAACCTGGCATTGAAGCCAACAAGACGCTTGATAGTAAAGCGGTCTTCTTTCCATAAAAATGATAAGCAAACGTAAAAGTACACAAAACAGAGAGCACTCCAAATGTAACCGAAACAAGTCTAGCTGAAAATAAGCTCAAACCTAAAACTTTAAAATATAAAGCAATTATGCTGTCTATTAACGGGGGATAAAAAGAACCACTTTTTTGTATGTAACCAAAAAAATCCCCACGACTTAACAAGATTCCGCCATTTAAGTGGGGTGCCTCATCCCACAGAACTGCCCTCCAGTCTAGCGATAATGACAACAAGGCTGCATAAATTAATACAAAGAAAATAATTATTAAGAGAAAAGACTGTTTGCGTATTGACATCTTTTTCGTTTGAGCATTTGGTCATCAATTTTATTAACTGTTTTGTCAAGAAACCTTGACCAAGTCACTCATCTACGTGGTCAATAAATATTGACAAAGCAATTAATCGATTTAGTTTCGGTTATCTCTCTTTGGGTTTGGGGTTAAAATTTAACTTAAAAAAGGAGAAGAATTGAGGCATCTCCACAGTGGTGGGGGTGCGAATCCCCAACCCCTGCACCATAGATACACATAGGAACTAATCATCTGTTTTTTGCAAGACTTTAGCTTAGGATTTTGCGAATTCTTCTAATTGTTTCTTATTTAGACCAATCCCTGGTTTTGAATCCAGCCTTTTGCATATTTTTCCTTCTTTGAACCAAATTACTGTTGGATAGTAGTTAATGGAGTATTTCTTACAGAGTTCTGGAGATTGTTCTCTATTTATAACTGCACAGTCTTGGGAGCACGTTTTTGAGAATTCTTCAAAAGTTGGCAAAAATCTTCTAGAAAAACCTCACCATGGAGCATAAAAAAGAACCAGTGCATCTTTTTTGCGTAATATATCTTGAAAATCTTTTTTCAAACAATCACCCGATTTACTAGTATTGTTTTCTAAAATATGTATCATTTGGCATACATAAATTCCATAAGATGTGTTGGGGGGACAAAATTTTACCTTTCTCTCCCTTACGTGCTGCCCATACCGCACACCACGGACTGACAGACACACAGGTATGTTTGAATATGGGTGTGTTGTTACTTTTTTGAAATGCCATAATCATTTAAGATAGATTCTCTAAAAATGTAACAGACGGTGGTAATATGAGTTCTGAACAAACCCATCATGAAGAACTTGTAAATGGATTTTATAATCAGTTAAAACAGATTTTTGATGAGTCTCCCCAAGCAATATATCTTTACTTAGATGATAACCACAAAGTTTGCAATGAGAAGTTTGCGTCTCTTTTAGGGTATAATTCACCAGAGGAATGGGCTAAAATTAAAAATCCTTTGGAGGAAAATGTTGATAAAAGGAGTCAGGATACTGTGGTATCAAATTATTTTAATGCCACAGAGAAAATGACGGCTTCCCAAATGGATGTTAAATTGAAGACCACTTCTGGAAGTGTATTCGAAGCTAGTGCTATCGTGGTTCCTGTGGTATATCAGCATCATGTGTTTGCACTCTATTTCATATCTGAAAAAAATATAGAGAACAAAAATAAGAAATCAGAAAGTAAATAATTTCTCCGACTTCCATTGATGTGAAATTCCTTTTTTCCCTTTTTCCTTAGATTAAATTTTATTTGGTTTTCATGATAAGTGTGGTTCTGAATCTCAAAAAAACTACATAATACCTAAAAAGAGGGGAGTTTGCGGGAAAAAATTGCAACATGTCCATCTGGTAGCGGGTGTGAATCCCACCCCCCGCACCATTTGACGAAACCCACACTTTTTGAGATCCTACTGCGTTTCCTGAAAACCTTTAGACCGTCTACATCGCAGACATATTCAAAGCCAGAATCGAGTAGTTGACAAGCCTCTTTCACATTCTTAGTAATGGGGGATAGACTTTAGAACGAAGAAACCTGGCCTTTTGGGAATGGAAATAGCTTCAAAAGGGTTAACTTTAGGAATAAACAAGTTGCGAGGAAGAATGACTGAAGAAAGTATTGAACTTGAACACCGGAGACGGGGGAATGATTTTCAGTCAGTTTCAATTTAGATACAATGGCGAGTTTTCAACTTATAAAATAAATTTGATTGAAGGCTATTGTAGCGCTTGCCTTGATAGATTTTATATATAAAAAACAAGAAAAAGCTATAAGGTCAGGGGGAAATGAAAAGTTCCAAAAAAGTGATTTTGCTTCTATCACTTCTGATTATATCTGTAGGTATTATAATATTTTTTTCAGACCATCTTGGAATAATTTTTCCTCTGTCAATTGTTGACAAAACTAACATCTTTCTTACTGTTGTAATTGCTTTGTTTGCTCTTATGGAAGGTTATTCTAATTACTTGCAAGTTGAATTATCTCAAAATAGAAATTTGATTGATGACACGAGGGATGAACTGGAAAAAGCTTATGGACCATTGTACACGCTATTGGACAGAGAATCCCCTGGATATGGGAATCTGTTATATCCCTATCCTGAAAAGGAACAACTGGACAAAATAATGACAACTTATCCTTTCGTGTTTCCAAAGGATCTGTATGAGTTTTGGAAAGAAAAAATCCATAACATCGAAGATGAAAATGTACGAGACCCTGCTACAATGACCAGATGCGTAGAAGATTTGGATAAATTTAGGATTATGTTAAATGAAGAATATGGCAATAAAGTAGAACGTTACAATAAATTATTAAGAAAATTGTAGCTATTTTAATCTGATTACTGTTTAGAAAACTCATTTCTAACTGACTAAGGGTTCGAATCCCGCTCGCACCAACTTTCTGAGTAGAAGATTCTTCTAGAAAATTAGTTGATGTCCTTCAGTAAATTTCTAATACAACCTAATATAACCATATTAGATTGCATTAGAGGGAGATAGGGGGAGAGTGACAACTCTTTCTAGAGTACTCTATCTTAGATAAAATTAGGGGGAGGTGAAAGAATGAATAAGAAAACTTTTGTTATACACGTTCTGGCATTGTCAATGCTGCTATTGTTTGTTTCTCCAATAATGGCAAGCAGAACAAGAAACACATACACACTGGCTTTAGTTGGGTGGACAGAAGTTCCTGGCTCAGATAAATTGAGTGCAAACAAAATTATGCATACAAGGGGGGGTATTGGAAATCAGATTATTTATGGGTCGCCTTGGGGTGATGGAACTGCAGAATCAATAGGCGTTATGAACTTTAATATTATTTATTTTACAGGAACTGGTCTCGAACATGCAATTGATAGTTTCACTGCAGGAACATTTGAAGGACTTGTAAATTATAAAATCACAGGCTTTGGCATTTTCACGTATGATGGTCCAACTTTTACATATGAAGGCGTAGAGGTAGAGGCTGGAGACCAGTTTAGTGGAATACTATTTTCTGGCATTGTAGTAAAGCATGGCACTAGTGGAGATTTAGATGGGCTTCAGTTGAGGGGAAACATGTATGGTGTAGCGGTAGCAGACATTCCAGACGTTTGGGTTAATCCTCCTGAACTGGTAGATAACAATCTAGTTTACGAAACTGGATACTATTGGTAAAAGAGATAACTTTGTTGACAATCAACTATTCAATGAATTCCGAAACTAACCAGTATTTCTTTTCTTTCCTTTTTTTAAACAAAACTGAACTTGAGATTATCTTCTGTACAATCAAAGTTTGCTAATTTAGCCCTTAGAAAAAAAGGGGGATTTTTGCGGGAAAACATTCCGTTATATCCACCTGGTAGATGGTTAGAATCCCCCCCGCACCAAATAACTTAATTTCTTAGTGCCGGCAACAGATAGTTTTATTTTTATCACTATTTTTGGATTTGGAGTTGAAAAGGAAAATAGCAGCTAAGGCTATAAGAAATAAAATTGATATTGTCAGTGGAGAATTAAGTTCGGGAATTACGGTTTCCTCAACAAACACAGCCCTCAAAATATGATCTGACGTCATGGGAACACTAATCAAATTTTCTGAACCAGCATCAACAGAGTCAAGAAACCACTGTGACAGCTTCCAATCCTCATTTGCAAAAGCTTCCACAACAACCTCTGAACCAATAGGGAAAAAGTGAAAGCCTTGCGTCAGATTTGTTGACCCCAATCCTTCAACCTCAATAGTCAATACCCAATTACTTCTTTCAAGAACAAAATTCCTAACGGTGGTAGAATCAGCATTCACCTGAACTGAAACTACTTGACTGTAATGAACCTCTTCATTAACGGTTACACTGTAAGTCCCAGCCAGAAGCGGCGCCTCATAATTGCCGGCAGCATCCGTGAAAACAGAATGACCATCTACAATCACTTCAGCACCCCTAACAGGCAGATCAGAGTCGAGATCAGTTACAGTTCCACTCAACAAGCCCATCTGAACCTCCTCAACGAACACAGCCGTTAAATCATGATCCGCGTCCATAAAAACAGGAAAAGGATTATCGGCACCAACATCCACAGAGTCAAGAAGCCAATATAACAACCTAAACCCCGGGTCAGGCAAAGCCTCAACCGGAAACTCCGTATTTTTAGGCCAAGTGTACGCTCCAGGGGAGGGATCAGTGTCTCCAGATCCATCAGTTTGTATAGAAAGAACCCAATTTGTCCTCTCAAGGTAAAAATCTTGAATTGTAATTCCGCCTGCGACGATTGTTACATTAATAGTCTGCGAACCATACAGAGAGCCTTCCCAGTCTTGTGCTGTGATTTCATAATCTCCCGCCGAAAGTTCAAGTGAGTACTGCCCCGTCGCGTTTGTTGAAGTTTCAAGGTCGCCGTCAACGTAAATGTCAGCCGGCATGGACAACCCTGTGTCTAAATCTCTGACTGTGCCTTGCAGCCACCCGGATTGCGAGGGATAGAAATAAACTTCATCCTCAAATAAGCGATAATCTTCATAGTTATTGTCCGCATCGAAGAGAAAGAGCTCTACATCATAATAGCCTTCCTGTGCATCTGCTGGGAGATATAGAAACGCTTGACCCCACTCAACTTCATTTGACGTAATAGACCACAAGGGATCATCAAAACCCACATAGCTATCCAGAGAATCTCTAAGGTAAGCATACACGAATACGTTCAAGGACCCAGCGTAAGTAGTATCGACATCCATATTCACTTGTATTGCATCTGGAAAACCATCACTGTTACTATCAAGAGGAGTTCCATAAACATTATAGAAATGTTCGTTTGGAGTACGAGCGTATTTCAAATTGGAGTTGGTGTTGTCCCAGTAGCTTATGTGAGGATGGTCTCCAGAGTCCAAGGCAATAGAACAGTAGGGTCCCACAACACCAACAGCGTCGACAGTTTCAATGGACCAAATGGAGCCAGTCCAACGTGCATACTTCAAATCCCAAGTTGAGCCAGCCGTATAGTAACATATGTGCGGAAAACCAACTGAGTCTAAGGCAATTGACGTATATTCACCAACATTTCCAGAAGAATCCACAGTTTCTATAATCCAGCTTGTCCCACCCCACCGAGCATACTTCAGATCCGCATTTGTACTGTCATAATAACTTATGTGGGGGTTATCATCTGAATCTAAGGCTATCGAAGTTGTTACACCTA
>JARRMA010000059.1:0-5984 GCA_037386505.1 Candidatus Bathyarchaeota archaeon | reverse complement strand
TGTGTTTTTATTTGCTATCTAAAGAAACGTTCTCCATGCAATTGCTAAATATAACGAATTGACAAGACCCAGAAACAGAAGGAAAAGTAGTAATTTTGAGAATGTTGTTATTGATTCTTTTTTGTTCATTTTTTCCTTTTTGGCAAAGTAAACAAAGATTGCTAACCCAAATAGAATGAATAACACAACAGTTGTGTTAAAGCCAATCATGTCTATGAGAAATGCGTTATTGAAAAGAATTAACGAAAAATTGTTTGCTCCTAATAGTGTGCTTACAAATGCAAAAGTATAACTTAAAGTCTTTCTGAGAGTGTCAGATAAAAATGGCACAAAAATTGCATTTGTAAAGAATAAATAAATTGGTATGAACCAAATTGATATTGAAATCAGTTCTCTTAGTATAGGGTTTGCTTCTGTTCCAGCATTTAATCCCACAAAAAGAGAAGTAGAAATTATGTCTAAGAAAACCGCAAAAAACAATAACAAAACTGGAAAATCAATCGTATATGTTAGTTTGTAAATCCTATATCTGTGTGTTTTCACAAGATCAAAATTGTTTTGTTTTTAATTAACTTTTTTTGAAACTTATCCAACAGAACTTGGTGACATTGACTTGATGACAAGTTATTGCAATGGAAAAGATTACTGGAACGAAAAATAATTCCTTTTAATGAGAAGATTAGCTTTGCTCATAATAAAGAAAGAAAAAAGTGGGATTTGAGGTTTAGAATGGTGCGAAGATTCCGATGAACACTAGCCAGGATAGTATAGATTTTGCTACAAAGCTTAGAATTATGTATATTCTTTCTCCATACAGGTAGTCTTTCCATTTGCTAATTCCTTTGTATTGAAGAACCATGTTAAGAGCGAAGATGTTGAAAACTGCAAAGTAAATGAATAGAATCATGTAAACGAATGTTGGTGGATTTAAACCAGTTGAGTTAACTGCTGCTATGAAATATGCATATATTACGACCCATGGAAGCCCACCCGAAATACATCCAAGAATGAAGGCAGACCAATTTGTTTTGTCAGTTCGTTGATTTATCAGTTCCATTAGATAGCCAAACATAATCATCATAGCATTTAACACGAAAATCATCGACAGTGACCAGATGTCCCAGATTCCCAAGAATAGTGCTATTAGCACTATCATTATAGAGCTCGAAATGGAATATTCATACCATCTGTAGGGATTCATTCCTTTCTTCAAGTTTTCATTGTATTGTTTATTTTTGACGAATGCAATAATGAAGTGAGCTAATGAAGAAATCAAAGGAAAAGATGCAACAATTACTCCAAGATAACCAATAGTCACGAAAACCTGTGGGTCAGGAGTAACATCTATTGTAAATGGTGGACCTTGATTTATTGTTAATTTTGTATAGAAGGTATATAGACTTCTTTCCCATTCAAGTTGAGTACCAAGAACAAGCATTAAGATCCCTTGGATAAGGTGCAGCACAAAGGCGACAATGTTGATACGTCGAAGGTAACTGAAGGAAATCGGCGATTTTGCTATAATTTGTTGTCGTTCTCTAAAATTCATAAAATAACATTAAGAACAATTTCTTTATATGATTTTGGTATGTCATCCAAAAAATTGTAAAAGCAAAAAAGTAGGAAGTTAAAGTTAGAATCTATAGTTTTTTGTTCAAAAGTAAGTTTATGCTGGTTTTAGTTTTGCTCCGCAAACTGAACATTTTCCTTCAGCAGTTATCATTGGTTGTTTGTCGACTTCTTTTTTACATAATCCACATTTCAAAATGCCTCACCTCCCCCAAAAAAGAGTGTCTACACTATACTTATAGGTGGACCATGAACAAATATTTTACGATTCCATTTGAGCAACTTCTATGCGCTTTCTATTTCTATTGCTACCTCATTTCTGCGGAGAAACCAAGGAGTTAACGGTCCATTATAACGCATTGAAAATAAGTTGCCCTTTGTTTTTATGCCTAATTTTTTAAGTTGCCGTAATAACTGCTCAGACTTTTCCTTGAAATTTGATGATGTCCAACGACCACTGAATTTTAGCACTGCAATATTTCTTTCCGGTATTTCTTCAATTCTAACTCTTTCATCATTCGGTGTTGGTGTATTTTCTAATGTGTATTCTTCAGGCATCACAAATGCTATCGACTCTTTTTCAGACAAAACCGGAGCGGTCATATCAATATTTCTTGAGATAACAGGTGAAGTCATTTCCAAATTCGATTTTGAGTTGTTGTTACCCGATATAAAATCGAATAAAAGATTAAAACCGCCATCACCGTAACCATCAACTTTGGTTATAGTCAATTTGTCATAGTGACGAATTTCTATGTTATCTAATTTTTTGATTAATCGATATTTTACTTCCTTAACCATAAAATAATATTGAGTGTAAATTCTATAATTGAATTTTGGTTACTAGATGGAGATGCTAAAGTTGATATTTAAATTGTGAAAATATACATTGTAGGTATTTGGGTTGAAACGAACTTTCAAGGTTATACTTAGTATTCTAATCGGAGTATTGATTGTTTTTGGTGCCTTTGTTGTTTGGGCTGAAACTCCACCTGCACCTATGGTCGAAGCGCTTGATGCTTTACAATCTGATTCAAATGTGTTTGTATCAAACACTGATAATCTGGTTTTTCTTCCTAAAGTTTCTAATCGCGGTGTTGGATTCATTTTTTATCCTGGGGGAAGGGTTGATTTTCGTTCCTACGCTCCCTTGGCACACCGAATTGCTGCTGAAGGCTATCCCGTAGTGATAGTTAGAATGCCGCTCAATTTGGCTGTTTTCGGTGTTAACAAAGCTAATGATGTAATTAATTTATATTCTCAGATTAGTCGTTGGGCTATCGGTGGTCATTCTTTAGGGGGGACCATGGGAGCTCAATTTGTTTATGAAAATCCTTCTAAAGTTGCAGGATTGATTTTGTTGACGGCATATCCAGCCTCAGGAGTTAATTTGTCAAATTATGATTTGCTGGTCACAACGATTCATGGATCCAATGATGGGCTTGTAAGTGATGATCAGATAGAGAATTCATTGAATCTGCTTCCAGCTTCTACAACATTCGTCGAAATTGTTGGTGGAAACCATGCACAATTTGGATGGTATGGCGATCAGTCAGGCGATAACCCAGCAACAATAACTAGAGAAGAACAACAAGACCAAACATTTAATGCTACAATCAAGTTACTTGATGCCATAGAAAATCAATAACACAAGACCACTGTACTAATGAAAAATGATATGAATGGTCCTGCAAAATTATAGATGAATCCAATAATTAATGGGTCAGGAATATTTGCAATGCTTGACACTGAACTTGCAATTGCGCGCGCATGAATAGCTGAATTGCAGATAAACTTGCCGAAAAATTGCTACTAATATAAATTTAGGAGCAATCTAGGTCCTTAGTTTTTGAACACTTAATTTTATAAATCAAATTTAAGAATCTCTAATACATGACATTACTTTTTAACATAAATTCGCTTGGATTGTATGAATATCATATTGGGAGTAAAAGAAATGCAGGTTAAGGATCTTCGTCGTTTCATCAAAATTACCGAGAAAATGGTGTTGCCAGCTAGAGTTGCGTCGGTTACCCAAGGCAGCTCTTTTCTCCGCAAGTTACCGCTTCGATTCCAGCGATACATCGTTAACAGAGGGGCGCGTAGTAATCCGTATATGAGTTTTGTTGTTGAGCCTTATCCGGTCTTTCTTGCATTTGAGGTCAGGGATATTGAGGCTGCAGAGCGAGTTTTACCGCCAAACTATAGCTTATTTCCTTCAGCGATGTTTAACGATACCTCCAAGCGACCATGTGCAATCATTAGTGCATTCAATGTACATACCACCGTGTTTTGGGGAAGTCGATTGGAGTTTTACCTAATTGCTGAAAACTGCAAGACCGGGCTTCTTTCCTGGATCATAGTTGAGTATGAGAGCAACACGCACAGCTACGACCCGAGTCAGGGCTTTGTCGGTCCGAGCACTTTGCATTCGGTAATTACAACGTCTTATCTTGGAGAAATTATCATTGATGTAGCGAGTGCAAAATCTGGTCATAGTCTTAAGCTTGTAGCAGATTTGAAGAATGCTATATTAACTCAACTTGATCAGCGCTTGTGGGTAGAGGGAAATCTTTCTGTCGACTATGGAGGTAAATTGCAGCAATGCACTAAACCATTCAGTCTTGTGTTTGATCCAAATGAGATGGCACAAGCTCTGAAGGTCCGACTGAATGATATCTCTTTGTGCACAAACACTTTCGGCGATGGCATACTTGACCCCGAACCATTCGAGGTAGCTTGCTTTCCCTATGCGCAGCATTTCGTTACAACAAGTGTCCCAACAGCCACTGCGATGAGGACAGCCGAAGATCTCGAAAAAGCGGTCAACGAAATTAACAACAAAATGAATGCACCTGAGGAGACTGACTGCAAAACTGAAAAACTCAAATGATCTGCAGCCGAATATTTTCGGGGGCGTTAAAATTTAACCAACAACAACAACGGACGGGCCATACGAGAAAGGTACTGGACTGTAAAAGGAAGGTACACTAGTTTTTACCCCCTGTACCTAATGGTACCATAATGGAATAGGAATATGGATAGAATGGTACTAGGGGTAATTTGTCATACGAGGGGAAAAAATACAAACACGAGGGGTAAAAACTCGAAAAAGAAATGCGCGCGCATCCACTTTTTAGACGATTTTTTCAATATTTACCCACAATATTATATCTGAAAAACATCAATCCTATTTATGTGGTGATTCTATGTTAGCAAAAACCACCTTTCTAATTGTTTTAGTTCTAATTGCTTTAGTTTCTTCATTTGTTTCTTTGCCTCCTGGAACGCAGATAACCGAATCTTTGAATCTGACTTTCCAATTCATTGATTTGTTGACAAATAATCTTTTAAATGGAGTATTTTTTGGGGCAATAGTTGCATCCATAGTGTTTCTCGTTAGGCGCAATAGGATTTCCACGCATCCAAGACCAGTACCATCTTTGAACCCTGAGGTGGAGCAGTTATTGAATAAGGATTATTATGTGAATGTAGTTTCAGAACTGACGAAAATAAATGGTGTAGGAGAAAAACGCGCATCTGACCTTGAACTTGCAGGTGTCACATCAATTGCGGATTTAGCAAAGAGATCACCTAAACATTTGTCCGAGAAAACAGGAATACCAATAACCCAAATATCATCTTGGATAATTGAAGCAAACAAAATAAAGAACAAAAACGATTGAGAAAAACATTCGTGAATTAGGAATTATTTGATTTTGCATATCCTGGTACCCAAATTGGGAGTTCGCTTTTTTTATTTCCAGGCCCTCTTATGAAAAAGAAAACTAGTGTCACGATGAGTGCCCAGCAAAATCCATTGAAGATTGCTGAAATGAAAAGGTCATTGTTCATTCCGATTATCATGAAGTTGGTTCCAGAACTCCCAAAAAACTGGATTAATAAACTACCTGGTGGTAAAATTGGAAAAATGGTAGTAACTGTAAAAAAACCAAAGAAGGATGCTGCAAAAATCAAGATACCTAACATTTTGAACAAAGTGGTTCCTGATTGAATTTAGAAATTATGAATTTTGAATTAGAATCCAGAATTTACTTCCAATGCGCGCGCTAATATGATTTGTAATTCATATTCTGTTTTCTCAAATACTATAAATTGATATTCTTGAAGATTCTGTTGGGATGAGCGTTTTCATCATTTGTAATCACGTGTATGGTTTCTCCGTTGGGGCGAGAACCATATTTGAAGGCGCTCATCCCACATCCTCCCTCCATAAATTCAAGTTCCGACTTTTTACGCGCGCGTTGTTATAAAATTTATAAAAAATTGCGCGCGCACACAAATTCTATAAAGAATTTCCAATTAGAATAAAATAGACCTATAATGAACAACAATAATGGCATTTTAAAAAAAGGCTCTGAAAAGTCAAATAACAAATCTGAGCAAGACAACTC
>JARRMA010000058.1:0-10153 GCA_037386505.1 Candidatus Bathyarchaeota archaeon | reverse complement strand
GTTGAAAAAACTGTAAAAGAAACAAAAGTGGATTTAGCAGCACGTATTGCTGAGATGGAAAAAACAAGAGAAAGTTTGGGACAACAAATGAATCAAATTATTGGCAGAATTCAGGAAAACCGAGCAACAATTGAAGAATATTCGACAAGGCTTAGAGAAGAAGGAGCGAATCCAAGCGGTGTTCGAGAAGCTAAGAAAAGGACTTAGCAACGCTGTAAGTAAGATTGTTATAACTGAGCTTAAGGCAGAAAAACTTCGTCCAATTTTAGAAGAGTTTAGATTCAATCTCATCGAAAATGACGTTGCAGTACCAGTAGCATATTACATCACTGATGAGCTAGAAAAACGTCTTGACGGTGTGCAAGTTAAACGTTTGGGTGACAGAAAAGATCTTGTTAAAAACACGCTTCATAAGGTTTTAGTTGAGATTTTAACAACAAAAGAAAAGATCGATTTAATAGACAATATAAAAAAGAAAAGAAAAATGAAGCAACCTTATGTAATTCTTTTTGTCGGAATTAATGGGACAGGAAAAACAACAAGCATTGCAAAAGTTACGAAGTTTTTAATGAACAAAGGTTATTCAGTTGTTCTTTCAGGTAGTGACACTTATCGCGCAGGTTCTATTGAACAGTTAGAGGAACATTCAAAGAAATTGGGTGTTCGCATGATCAAACATAAATATGGAGCTGATCCTGCAGCAGTGGCTTATGATGCTATTAGTCATGCTGAATCTAGAGGGATTAATGTTGTTTTGATTGATACTGCAGGACGTATTCAAACAGACAGAAATTTAATGAGTGAATTATCTAAAATAAAACGTGTTGTAAATCCTGATTTGACTGTTTTAGTTGTTGATGCTTTAATTGGAAATGATGCTGTTTTACAAGCAGAAGAATTTCATGAAAGTGTAGATATTGATGGATCAATACTAACAAAAGTTGATGCCGATGTAAAAGGTGGTGCTTCTTTGAGTGTGGCTCAAGTTACTGGGAAACCCATTATTTTCATTGGAGTAGGACAGAATTATGAAGATTTAGAAGCTTTTGAACCTGAAAGATTTACGAAGATGATTCTTAAATAAAATATTAATTATCGTTTTTAAGCAAGTAAAGATTAAATTAATTTAGTTTAACCAAATCCTGCATTTTCGAAGTTGTAACAGGAGGAAATGGATATTGAAGATCGCAATGGCTCAAATTAATTCAACTGTAGGTGATTTAAAAGGAAATATGAACAAAATTAGCAAATTCATTAAAGCTGCAAAAGGTTTAGGTGCTAATTTAGTTATCTTCCCTGAGTTAGCTATCACAGGTTATCCTCCTCAGGACTTATTACTTGAGAAAGGATTTATTGAAAATAATAAGAAAGCTTTGAAAGATATAATTGATCAAAATTTAGTGGATATTGTTGGAGTCGTAGGTTTTGTTGATTATAAAGGGGATGAATTGTATAATGCTGCAGCTGTATTCAAACAAAATAAGTTAATTGGTATAATTCACAAGTCTTTGTTGCCAACATACGATGTTTTTGACGAGGACAGATATTTCAAGCCCGCAGAGAAAATATCCCCTATATCAGTTAAAATAAATGATAAAGTTATCAAATTGGGTATAGAAATTTGCGAAGACTTGTGGGATAGTAATTATGATTTAAAAGTCACAGATATATTAGTCAAAAAAGGAGCACAATTAATTGTTAATATTTCAGCTTCGCCTTTTCTTGTTGGAAAGCATCTTGAACGAAAAAGACTTCTAAAGGAAAAGGCAATAAAAAACCAAGTTCCAATTTTCTATATAAATCTCATTGGAGGACAAGATGAACTAGTTTTTGATGGAAACAGCATGGCAGTTGATAGAAGTGGAAATTTGATCGCTTATGCTAAACAATTTGATGAAGATTTGGTAGTAACCGAAATTAGTTTTAAGGAAAGCGTATCTAAAAGAATTGAAACCCCAAAACATGATAAAACCCAAGAAATATTCGGAGCATTAGTACTAGGAATACGGGACTACTTTAGAAAATCAGGTTTCAAGAAAGCTGTTATCGGTATGAGTGGAGGAATCGACTCTTCAGTTACTGCTTGCATTGGTGTCTCTGCTTTGGGAAAAGAAAATGTTGTTGGAGTTTCCATGCCTTCACTATTCTCTAGCGATCATAGCAAATCAGATGCTGAAATATTAGCTGAAAATCTTGGGATATGTTTCGTTAAGGTTGGAATTCAAAATATTGTTGATTGTTTTCAAGAAGCATTAAATCGACCTCTTGAAAAAATTAGAAATTGTTTCGGAGAAAAAAAGGAAAATGACGATTCAGTTGCCGATGAAAATATTCAACCTAGGATTAGAAGCAGTATTTTGATGGATATTTCTAATAGGTTAAAAAAACAAAAAATTTTGGTTTTAAATACTGGAAATAAAACTGAAGTAGCCCTTGGTTTTTGTACATTATATGGAGACATGGCAGGAGGAATTGGGGCTCTTGGGGATGTTAGCAAGCTAGAAGTTTACAAACTCGCAAGTTATGTGAACAAAAAAGCAGGTAAACAGATTATACCTAAGAATGTTTTTGAGAAAAAACCTTCACCTGAGCTTAAAGAAAACCAATTCGATCCCTTCGATTTTGATATAGTAAGCCCTTTAGTTGATGAAATTATAGAAAATCGAAGAAGTAAACAAGAGCTTATTGGTATAGGGTACCCTAAGGAAATTGTTGAAGATACTTACAGAAGGGTGAGGAATGCTGAATATAAAAGAAGACAGGCTACACCGTCTATCAAAATTACACCAAAAGCCTTCGGTATCGGATGGAAAATGCCAATGGTAAATAAATATAGAGATTAAAATTATTTTATTAGTTCTATAAGAATTGCTTTGGCTGAATGTAACCTGTTTTCGCTTTGTAAATAGATTACTGAATGAGGAATTTCGATTACATCCTCACTAATTTCATATCCTCTATGAAGGGGCATATCATGCATTATCAGAGCTTTACTATTTATCTCTATCAATTTCTTATTGACTTGATAGGGAAGCATTAATTTTATCCGTTTTTCCTTCTCTTTCTTAAACGAAGGATCTAAGAAAAATTCCATATCAACCCATGTATCTGTGTAGATTATATCGCAATCAGCTACAGATTCATTAAGGTCTGTTGAATTTTCATAGAGACCTGTAGCTTTTGCTTGTTTTAAAAGCTGTTCGTCTATTGATAATTCATTCACTACTGGTGTTATTGTAGTTATTTTCATACCAGTTTTAGTGCATCCTTCAATTAATGAGTTACATATGTTATTATGAATTCCAACATAAACAAGTTTAAGACCTTTTAGTTTTCCCAATTTTTCTTTAATTGTTACTAAATCAGCTAATATCTGACAAGGATGGTATTTCTCATCGCATCCATTTATAACTGGAACTTTTCCAGAAGAATTTGCCATAACCAAAAGATCAGAATTTTTCAGAACTCTAGCCATTATACCATCAACATAGCCAGAGATAGATTTCGTTTCGTCGCCGAGGTCAGCCAATACAAGATTTGTTGATAACCAGTTCATGTATATTGCGTGTCCACCTAGCTGAGTCATAGCAACTTCAAAAGAAAGACGAGTGCGAGTAGAGGTTTTCTGGAAGATCAAAGCTAAAGATTTGCCCTCTAGAATAGAATTGTATTTTTCTGGGTTTTGTTTTATTTCTAAAGAATTATCAACAATTTCTTCGATTTCTTTTGGAGATAAATCTTTTAGATTAATAAGATGCAAAAATAAAATCTCCTTGAATTTAGTTAATAATTCAGAATACTAGACTATACAATTATATAAATTATCGAGATATGCAAAATAATCAGCTTAACGAAAAAATAGTATTATCTATTTTTGATTCGTTTTAGATGGGTATTCCTTCGTTTGGATCTTTTATTGCTTCTTCGAAAGCTTTTTTAATCTTCTTAGTAACTAGGCCAGGTTTTCCTGTTCCTATTATACGCTTGTTCACTTCACGTATTGGTGCGACTTCAGCTGCAGTTCCAGTGAAAAATACTTCATCTGCTGTAAATAATTCGTTAGGGGTAATATTTCGTTCTATGACTTCAATTCCCATTTTTTTGGCCAGCCGAATAATTAGGGTTCTAGTTATACCGTCTAAGGCACCTGAAGATAAAGATGGAGTAAAAAGTTTGCCATCATGAACAATGAAAATATTTTCACCCACCCCTTCACATACATAACCTGTTTTATCTAGACATATTGCTTCGTCTGCACCGACATTATTTGCTTCAATTTTACCCATTATACTATTTAGATAATTAAGTGATTTCATCTCATGAGTTTGACTGTCTACAGGATTTCTTTTCACCCAAGTTATCATTGTGTTTATTCCACTCTCCACTTTCTCCACTGAATGCAGTTGAAGAAGCGGTTCAGTAATTATTATAATGGTCGCTCTTGGACATTTCCTAGGATCAAGACCTAAATCTCCTACCCCTCTTGTAACAACTAAACGGATGTAAGCATTTGTAAGATTATTTTTTCGAAGAGTTTCAAGCACGGCTTCAGTTAACTCGGCTTTACTTAGGGGAATATTTAGAAAGATTGGATGTGCAGATCTGAATAATCGATCTATATGTTCTTTTAGCTTGAATACTATACCATTGTAGGCTCTGATCCCTTCAAAAACTCCGTCTCCATATAATAGACCATGATCATAAACGGAGATTTTAGCTTCAGATTTAGGATAGAATTCACCGTCAATGTATATTAAAAGTTCTTTTGCCATTTCAAACGCTTCTCCTAAAACTTCAACCTTAAACTATTCATTTGATATTTAAATTTTAACATGATCAAGATAAAATAAATTTGTTTATGAATTGTTTGTATATTGATTCCTATTAGAAAGCAAATTGCGGTCTTTTCGATAGTAATTTGGGTAAGGATAAAGGTTTAAAGGGTTTGTTTTTTGTTTTTTCATTGATTTCTTCTATTAATTCTTCCAGTGTCATATTCCGTATCTCTTTTCCAGCATTTCGATCTCTTACAGGAAGAATGTCTGAAGATTCTTCATTTTCACCGATAACTATAATATAGGTAATCCATTCTTTCTCGGCTGCTCTAACTTTTTTGCCTAAGCTTAAAGATCTATCGTCTAAATCAGCACGTATGTTTCTAATTTGAAGTTTTTTCATTAGTTTTTCAGAGTGGTTAAGATATTTTTCTGAAACGGGTATTATTCTTACTTGGGTTGGAGATAACCATAAGGGAAGAATAGGAGCTTTTCCTTTCAAAGAATCTCTATGAGCTTTTTCTAATAATGCATAAACTCCTCTTTCGATGCCTCCGCTTGGGCTGCAATGAAGAACTAAAGGATACTGTTTTTCTCCAGTTTCATCAACATATGTCATTTCATAATGATGAGCATTTTCTATATCAATCTGATCAGTTGAAAGTGCTGAAGCTTTATTCAGGTTATCGATGAAATTGAACTCCCATTTTAAAACAAAATAAAAGAAACGTTCTTCCCACATTTCAATTAAAACCGGTTTTCCGAAAAGTTTCACCATAGATAAAACAAAATCTCTGTTTTCTTCATAGAATTTCTTTGTGACTCTGATCGCTAATTCATAATCTTTATCTTTTCTTAGTTCTAAACCATTTTCTAATATTTCCATTGAAAGTTTAAATCTTGTTAGAAATTCATCTTTAGCTTGTTCTAAATTAGCCACTAAAGCATGACAATCAGGCATAGTGAAGCATCTAAGTCTTCGCAAACCAGTCAGTTCTCCACTTTTTTCTCGCCTGAAGGAATATTTAGTTAATTCATATATCCTCAAAGGAAGTTGTCGATAACTAAACTGGGCATCATGAACCATGAGAAACTGACCAAAACATGTCTGGCTGGAAATCTTTGAAGATAATGTGCAATAGCCGGATGTTCTATATCGTACATGATTGGAGTTTCAACTTCCATTCCACCATAGTCAATAACACGTTCAGTCACATATTGTTCAAATAATGATTTTATTAAACGACCCTTAGGGTACCATCGAAGGTTGCCAGGATCGCTTCCGGGTTCATAATCAGCGATTTCCAAACGTTTCATTAATGTGACATGAGGAGGAACTTCTTGGACTGCTCTAACTTTTTTGATTTCATATTTACATAATTTTTCTAAGCTTTTACATCCCTTGAATCGAAATTTATCTAATTGAATAAGTTCTCCATCAGGTTTAAGGATATACCAAAAGGATTTTAGTTTCTCCTCTGCTTTTAGAGCTTCACAAACATTTTCTTCTTCTGATTCATCAGATTTAATAATTCTAAGATGTTCAGCTAAAGGATGACCTTTTATTGATATAGAGAATTTTTTGCACCATCCAAAAGGAGCAGAATATGTTTCGAAACCTATTTCCTTAGCAATTTCCTTCATCTCTTTCAATATATTTAAAGCATCTGAAGGTTTTGCTAAGTTACTACTTAGATGTGCATAAGGATAAATCAGAATTTTTTTCACTTTAAGTTTGTCCAGTGAAACTTTTGTATTTTCCATTGCTTTTACTGCAACTTGTCTATCATCACCATTTTCGATAGCAACAAACAAAACTGCAAGCTCTTCTAAACGTTGATGTTTATTTTCAACTTCCTCAGCTAATTGAATCTCCTTCTCTATGACCTCATAGTCGATGAAGTTTGAGTGTAACTGAAGAATCCTCAAAATATCCAGCCAACTTTACATCTTTTTATTCTAAAACTCGGTGAACAAAAAAGAAGGAGTTCCAGCATTAACCACTGTGCCTCCATTTCTCAAGGAGTTTATCCTTTTTAGTAGCTTTCTTGTATTCTTTGTAGTGATCTCTGCAAAGGTAGGAACGTTTTGTCTCATCAACTTTCAAGCCAGCCGCGTTAACTTTTTCTCGAGCAATCGATCTGACTGCATCTTTATCGCAGTTTCTAACACTGCATTTAACACCTTTAGTAATTCGACCCAAATTGATTCACCGTTTCTTTACCTTAATATTTGATGTATCGCATATTAGAACAGCGCTCATTTAATTCTTTTGAATTAACATAGAGAAAGATTATGATTAAAAACGTAAGATATATGAACAGATGCTAGTGATACTTAATAACACCCATTTAATTTAGAGTAATTGAGGAAAAAACATGCCAGTTAAACGAAAATCCAGAGGCAGAGCAAAAGGAAGTAAAGGAAAAGGTGCACTAGTTCAATGCCAAGGTTGTGGTCAGCAAGTGCCCCGAGATAAAGCAAAAAGAGTATCAAGAAGAGTGTCGCTAGTAGATTCACTTCTCTATAAAGAGCTTCGCCAACAAGGAACATATATTGCCAGTCGCTCAGAAACAACTTATTATTGTGTGTCATGCGCAGTCCACCGAGGTGTAGTAAAAGTACGTTCAAAGAATGAACGAAGATCAGGTTCACCTAGAAGAACATATAGACGTTAAATAGTCAATCATTTTTAATTTTGACCATGCTTGAAGCCTTATGAAAATAGACTGCCCGTTGAATGACAGTCAAATTTGTAAGAACAGCGAGTAAAAGGACGCCAAAATTTAAAGCATCTAACCAAATTAAACTTAGAAAACTTGCCAAAGTCAAAATCACTATTCTTTCTGCTCTTTCAGCCAATCCAATCGATTCCATTTTTACTCCTGCAGCTTCAGCTCTTGCTCTAGTATAACTCACCATCAAAGACCCAAACAAAGCAATAAGCCCCCATGAAATTTGAGTTAATCCTCCTAAAATTATTCCACTTAGGATCACAGCATCAGCATATCTATCAAGAATTGAATCAAAGAAAGCTCCAAAAGTTGAAGTTTCTCCATATATTCTGGCAATAATTCCATCCAATGCATCTAGAAATCCTGAGGCTAGCATCAATAAAGGAGCCAAGATTAATAAAAAGGAGTAAGACTCCCATTGCCAATAAGTTAAAGCTGAAAGTAAAGCTAAGATCAAACCAAATGTACTAACATGATTTGGAGTAAATCCTAATCAATGGAAAATAGCTGCTTCGAAAGCCAACCATTTTTGCACACTCGTTTTTAGCTTAGTTAGCATTTTACTATTTCCCCGAATTATAACATATTTGAAAACAAAAGATTATTGTCATCTTAATATTTTATAAAGTATAATAATGGTTAGTAAGCTAGAGCAACCCTTACTATTTTTGTAGCATCCATTCCACAAATTACACAGTTTCCATGTATCTTTTCTTTTGTGTCTTCTGGGAATCCAAGAAGGCGAGCTTGAACCTTTTCTTCTAGGCTATGCCCACAATTATCAGTACCGCACCAAGGTACCTCAACAATTCCAGCTTTTCGTTTAAGCAAACTCTTTGCTTCAGAAAGAATATTGACCCTGAAAATTCTTTCATCTAATCTAGCCTTAGCATTTATTTTGAGATCAAGTAGGATTTTTTCTGAAAGGTTCCGAATAGCTGATTCTACCTCGTCAAATTTCCAAGTTTGTTTTTCTAAAGAGTCCCGTCTAACAATAGTAACGACCCCATTTTCAAGATCTCTTGGACCAATCTCAATACGGATTGGTGCACCTCTAAGTTCCCAATAATAGAATTTATTACCAGGAGTCAAATCCTTACGGAAATCTAATTCGACACGAAATCCAGCATTTTTTAGTGTATGAAAAACTTTTTCACATGCTTCATTAACTTGTTGACCTTTGCCTTTGTATGGAACAGGGACTATAACAACTTGTATTGGTGCAATTTCAGGAGGCAAAACAATACCATTATCATCCCCGTGAGTAATTAGAACTGCTGCAATTCCTCTTCCAGAAATACCATAACTAGTGGTCCAGATATAATCTTGACTACCGTCAATGTTTTCAAAAGTTATGTTAAAAGCTTTAGCGAAATTCTGTCCAAGATTATGAACTGTTCCTATCTGAAGAGTCCTACCATCAGGACATAGCATATCAAAAGCGATAGTGTAAAGAGCACCTGCAAATTTGTCCCATTCTGGTCTTTGAGAAACAACATAAGGAACTCCAACAGTATCAAAGAATTGTTTGTAAAGTTTTATTGCTTGTTGAACTTGCGTTTCTGCTTCTTCACAAGTTGCATGACAGGTATGAGCTTCTTTGAAGGTTGCAACTTCCCGCATTCGTATGATTGGTCGAGTTGCCTTGGTTTCATGACGAAAAACGTTAACAATTTGGTACATTTTCATAGGTAAATCTGCATGGGATCTGATCCAAAGTTTTAACATTGGTGCGATTACTGTCTCGCTTGTAGGTCGTAAAGCATATCTCACTCTAAGAGGCTCATATCCTCCATGTGTTACCCAGAAACATTCTCCCTCAAAACTTTTAACATGACTAGCTTCTTGAGCTAAAGAAGTTTCGGGTATTAAAAGGGGAAAAAGTGTTTCATCGTGACCAGATTCATCCAATAAGTCTCGTAATATCTGAAGAATATTCCGTCGTATCTTGAAACCATAGGGCATCCAAACTCCAGAACCCTTTATTGGATATCGGTAATCCATTATTCCCGCATTAATGAGAACTTCACGGAACCACTCACCGAAATCTTTGCTCCATTTCTGTCGTTTTATAGGCAAATTTTGCACCTTCAAATCTAATGCAGTATTTGATTTCTAATTAAACCTAAGATATTAGCTTATTGTGGTCAATTTGTTTGAAGCCCAATCAATATCGAGCTCTTCTAACGTACTTTCTTTGGGAATACCTTGTTCAGTCCAACCCATCATGTCATAGTAGAGAAGCTTTGCTTTTTGCAAATCTTTAGGATTCACTGAAGTTTGATTTAGAACACCCGAAGTTTTAGGTTGGAAGAATCTGGGGGGAAGCCAATCATCTTTTTCTGTAAATCCTTCTCTAAGGTTAAATATTCTAGCAAGTGTATTTCCTCGTTCGACGACTTTCATTAATTCATAAGCTGTTGTGTTCCACCCTGTAACTGAACGAACAATCTTAACTTTCTGAATCACATTCCAAGGAGTAAATAAACAAATTACTAGAAAATTGTTTAGAGTACGCCATTGCCCTACAATTTTGTATAGTCGAACTTTTTTTGGTCCAAAATCTTCAATGGGTATAGCATCCAATACACCTAAACTATTGTAACTATTGGGTAGTTTTGGGTACAAAAAAGTGTCATGAAT
>JARRMA010000057.1:0-6056 GCA_037386505.1 Candidatus Bathyarchaeota archaeon | reverse complement strand
GTTCGAACTTCTCGTCTGGCAATGGAAGAATTCGACAGAAATAAGATTGTTGAAGCTTTAGTTAAAGAAGCAAATGTTCCTGTTATTCAAGCCCAAAAAATTGCTAGAGAAACTGAAAAACGGTTACTAGAATTTAAAACAAAATATCTAACTGCTCCTCTAATTCGTGAAATGGTAAATGCAATCTTAGTTGAAAAAGGATTAGAAGAATATCGTCATAAACTTACTCGTCTTGGACTACCAGTTTTTGATGTTAATCAGCTTATAGAATCAACTGGAAACAAGTCCCAAAGTGTTGAAGCTATTCATAAGGCTGCGGCAGACGCAGTTATGGAAGAATATACGTTACTTAATGTGCTTCCTAGAGATGTTGCTGATGCCCATCTTTCTGGTAGTCTTCACCTCAAAAATCTTGGAACCTGGATTCTTAAGCCAGATCAGTTTATGCACGATCTGCGTTTTTTTCTAAGGCAGGGATTAAACCATGGTGGAATTAATAATCGAGATCCTTGTTATTCTCCGCCAAAAAGCCTTCAAGCTGCATTGCTTACAGCGGCTAATGTTCTTAAAATTGCTGCGACAGAGACTTCTGGGGAGCAGTCTCTTGATTTTTTTAATATTTTTTTAGCTCCATTTATTAGAGGTCTTTCCGAAGACCGAATTAAAGAGAGTTTGTGTTTATTCATATCCAACCTGAATCAACCTCTCTCAAATGGTAGTTCTGTTGGCGCTTCTTTAGGAATAGAATTATGTGTTCCAGACTTTTTGAAAGAAAAAGAAGCCATAGGACCTGAAGGAAAAATTGTTGGTTGTTATGGAGATTTCGTAGAGGAAAGTCAACGTCTTGCTGATTTACTTCTTAAGGTGATGTTTCAAGATGATCTTCATAAACCTGTTTTTAATCCAAGGTTGATAATTAAGATTCGTCCTGAAGTTCTTAATGATCCTGAATGTTCCTCTCTTTTGTTTGAATCGCATAAACTTGCAGCTGAAACTGGTCTTCCCTACTTTGCTAATTTATGTGTTCCTAATCAGAAAAGTGCGTCCTATATGTCAACTGGATTTAGATTAGCATCTGATTGGAAGGAAGATTGGGAATTAGATACACTTCAAACTGGGAGTATTGATACTGCAATAATTAATCTACCACGAGTTATGTATGAAGCAGGAGGTAAAGAGTCTAGTTTTTTCCGCTTTTTAGATGATCAATTGGAAATGGCTCTACGGGCTTTGGAAATTAAATGTCGAACAATCAAACAGCGTGAAAGAGAGCATCTGCTTCGTTTTTTGATGCAAAAAAGTGATAATGATCAATATTTTAGAATTAAAAATGCAGTTCGATTAATCAGTTTTGTTGGTTTAAATGAAACTGTTCATGCATTCTTTAATAAACCATTAAAATTAGAAGGAGAGACTCTTGATTTTGCCCAAAAAGTAATTTCATATCTTTCGGGTGACATTGAAAAATATTCGAAGAGACCTGAAACAAGAGCTGCCTTGGCTATGGTTCAGGCTACTGATGCTTCGAAAAGGTTGGCAGAACTTGATGCTGAAAAATATGGTTGGTCAAAAGTTCGAGCTCAAGGAACTCGGGATAAACCGTTTTATACCGATTTAGTTGCTTTGCCGTTAGGGGCAGAAGCCTCTTGGAAAGAAAGATTGAGGGTCGAAGAAAAGTTTCATGAATTAACTTCAGGTGGTCATTTGGCAGTTTTACCTCTTGCTGGAGAATTTTTTGAAACTGATGAATTGTTATCCATCACTAAAGATATTATTGGGCACTTCGGGATTGGATTTTATGTTTTCAATAGAGATCTTGTTTATTGTGGAAGCTGCCAAAGTACTTTCTATGGTGAAATAGTTAGGTGCCCTGCTTGTGGGTCAGTTAATATGTTGCAATCTTTTTCTCGTATATAAGCAAAAATTGTTTACTTACTTCTTCCCAACGGAAAACATTCTTCTTACTGCTTGGATTAGACCCCTATATATATCAAAAAACGTGGCTAACTCAATTAGCTATCTTATTTTTTTATCTGATAATGGCTTAATCCGTACCTAAATGTTAATTTGATAGAGTTTTTATACAGATTTTTATACTATTACACCTAAAAAATTAAATATACTGAGTTTACCCTAATGCTTTTATCTCGCAAGTAAGAGGTAATTTTCATGGGATTTTCAAAAGATTTAGCCAGCTCTCCTGCGCATCCACCGGTAAACGGTGTTGTAGTCTATACAACTAGCGGATGCACTAGATGTGACATGCTTAAAAAATGGTTGAGAAATAGAAATGCGAATTTTGAAGAAAAGAATCTGGAAGATTCAACAGTTATGACAGACTTAGTTATGAGAAATTTTGTAGTTATGTCTGCTCCAGCCTTAGAGGTCGATGGAGAAGTCTACACTGATAGTCAGATTTTCGAAAGTAATGGTTTGATAAATCCAGATTTTTCAAAAATTTTTGAGGTGCTATAAATGACTGAAATGATTCAAAAACTTCGACCAATGGTCAGAGGAACTGATGGTTTCATAGATCCATGGAGTCGAGAGAAAATTGTAGAGCAACTAATTAATGAGACAAAATTAGCTGAAGAATTCTATGATACTAGAGCTATAACAAGGCATGAAGCTGAGGAAGTAGCTTTTGAAGTTGAAACGAAAGTTTTTGATCTTAATCTTAAATTTATTAGTGGTCCACTTATTCGAGAACTTGTAAACAATGTGCTTCTTTCTAAGGCTTCACGGACTCCAGAGTTTGCTCTTTATCGAAATATTTTGACTCGAGTAGGTGCACCTGTTTTTGACGCTTACAAAATAGATATGGGTGAAGGTTACAAAGCTAAAGAGAATGCAAATCTTCAACCTAATCCTGAAACAGCTCATAAAAGGAAAGCTGATTGGGTTTCAGGAGAAGAATATCTGCTGCTTATGCCTCCACATATTGCTGATGCTCATCTTTCTGGGGATCTCCATATACATGATTTAGAATATTTTGGAACTAGACCCTTCTGTCAAGATTGGGATTTACGTTACTTTTTCTACTACGGACTGATGCCTGATGGACTAGGCACTAGAACAAGTATTGCAGGCCCAGCTAAGCATCCAGAAGTTGCTATTTTACACACTGCAAAGATATTGGCTTCTGCGCAAACAAACTTTGCAGGTGGAGAAGGTTTCTATAATTTCTTGGTTTTCCTTGCACCATATGTTAGAGGATTGAGTTACGAGCGAGTCAGGCAGCTTATGCAGATGATGTTCTTTGAATATACTCAGGCTTATGTTGCCAGAGGAGGTCAGCTAGTTTTTAGTAATATTCAGGTTCAACCTGGAGTTCCTGAACTTTGGAGAAATGTTCCTATAGTAATGAATGGACGTGTTGGACCAGATGTTTATGGAAACTATGAAGATGAAGTTCGTACTATGTTCCGTGCTCTATATGATGTTGCAGGTAAAGGAGATTATTGGGGTAAGCCATTTAATTTTCCGAAGCTTGAGAATTCTTTAAGTCCTGAGTTTTTTAAGCCTGAGTATGATGATGTATGGCTTGATGTTCACAAAGTTGTAGCTAAATTTGGGTTGCCTTATTTTGATAATTTGATGCCAGCTTACAGAGGTTACGGTAAAGGAGTGTCATGTTATCAATGCTGTGCATATTGTTTTGTTGAAACTCCTGAAGATAGTGCAGATTTCTATGATAAGCTCTATTTCAATGATGGTAAGCACTTTACAATGGGTAGTTGGCAAGTTACTAGTTTGAATCTTCCGCGGCTTGCATACAAGGCAAATGGAAATGATGAACTGTTATTTGAGGAAAGTCGAAGATTAATGGATTCTGCTCTTGAAGTTTTTAGAGCTAAGAAGAAATGGATGGATCTTGCTTTAAAGCATGATCGGATACCTTTTGCTACTCAACGACCTTTAGATCCACGGACCAGAGAAAAAGGGACAACAGCTGTAGATTTTGATGCATTGACCTTTACGATCGGTCTAGTGGGTGGAAATGAGATGGCTCAATACCATAGTGGTTATCAGTTGCATGAAAATCCGGAAGCAATCAAAATTTTGATAAGGTTGATTCTGGAGATGCAGAAATATAAGAAGGAATTAGAGTCAAGAAGTGGTTACAAGATAGCTTTAGCGCGAACTCCAGCTGAGTCTACTGCACAACGGTTTGCTATTGCAGATCTTATAACAAATGAATACAAAGGAAATGCAGAGAAGCTTGTCAAAGGAGATGTTGGGCAAGCTAAGTTTTTGCTCGCTAACCGAAAAAAGGACGTTCCAATCTATTATAGTAATGGAACTCATGTTGATGTAGGTGCAAAGATTGGATTATTTGATCGGATGAATATTGAACAAAAGTTCTTCCCTCTCTTGAATGGTGGAAATATGTTACATATTTGGTTAGGTGATGCTAATCCAGATCCCGAAGCACTTTATAAATTGACAAAAAGAATTACTACGCAAAGCAATATCGGCTATTACGCTTACACCAAAGATTTGACTGTTTGTAGTAATTGTGGGAAAGTAACTTCTCCAATACGCGAAGAATGTCCAAATTGTAAATCTGCAGCTGTAGAATGGTGGTCTAGAGTAACGGGTTATTATCAAGCAGTCAGTGGATGGAACAAAGGCAAAAGACAGGAATTAATAAACAGATACAGAACCAATATGTAATCAATATTTGGTCTCTAAACCAATATTTTGTTTTTCCTTTTTTCTCTTTTTTTAGTTTACATTATCGATGATTAACGAAAAATTTTAAGAATTTAAAATAAATTTCGAAAAATAGTGTAAATAAATAAGGATTATACCATAAATTACAAAGTATATTGAGGTTATAAGCGATGAGTACACGGGAATTAAGACTTGGTCATAATGAATTTGATCATTTTCTTACATTCCTTAAAGATCAACCCCAGGACTTAATTCGAATTTTATTTAAGACGAAAGCTATACTAAATTTCATTCTTATTGAATTTCAGCATAGATTTTTAAAGACTCGTCGAATTGTTGGATTTCCTTATCATTTGACGATAGAAACTGGGAATTTTTGTCCTTTGCGTTGTTCTTTATGTCCTACAGGTCAAGAAAAAAAGGATTTGCCTCAAGGTTTTCTGAGATTTGAGGATTTTAAAAAAATTGTTGATGAAATTGGAGATTTTCTATTAATTATTGAATTGTATAATTGGGGTGAGCCTTTTTTGAATAAAGATTTTTTTCGAATGGTTCAATATGCTAGAGATCGAAATATTATAGTGACCACTAGTTCTAATTTGAATGTCTTTAATGATAAAATCTGTAAAGATTTGATTAATTCTGGTTTAAATTTATTAATGATTTCATTAGATGGAGCAAGTCAAGAAACTGTTGAAACATATCAACGGGGAAACAATTTTACAAAAGTTTTCAATAACATACAAGAGATTGTAAAGCAAAAGAAAGTTTATGGTTTAAAAAAACCATTACTGCAATGGAAATATTTTGTTACCCGATTCACTGAAAAAGAGGTACCTATGGCAAAAAGGTTAGCTAAAGAAGTGGGTGTTGATCATATTGAATTTGCTAAATTACTTTGTGATATGAGTCAAAGATTCTTTTTAGATTCAAAATCTCAATTTGAAAATGTAAAACAATGGTTACCTACTGATGAACGTTATTCAGCATATTCAAAAAAGTTGAAGAAACGGAAAAAAGCACTTAACAATGATTGTTCTTCTTTATGGACAAGATCAGTAATGAATTGGGATGGAAACATCTTTCCATGTTGTAATGTGTATGGAATAAAATGGAGTTTTGGAAATGCACTCAAAGAAGGATTTTCAAAAATATGGAATAATGATTCATATTGCTCTTCAAGAGAAATAATTGCTAATGGAAAACTTGAACAAAAAAAGACTATCTGTCATATATGTGCAAAAAATAAAGCAATGCAATAAGGAGAAGGAAAGTTGGTGAATATTAATCCGCTAAAACTAAATATGCCTTTGTTGCGAACTTTAAGGCTCTATTCAAAAATTAAGTTGAATATTCCGTCTCCTCTTTTTGTTGCTTGG
>JARRMA010000056.1:0-13370 GCA_037386505.1 Candidatus Bathyarchaeota archaeon | reverse complement strand
TTTTTCAACTTTCTTAATTAATGAATCTCGTAATTCTATGGTTTTGTCTATTAATTTTACAAAACTATTTGGGTCAAAGTTAACATTTGTAAGTGTTGAGAATAGGGCTTCACATGTGAATATATTTATTTCGTCATCGATTATGCCCCGTTTTCTAGCAACAACAGCTACTTGGGATAGTCCCATCAGTCCATGTAAGAGTAGGTCTTGAAGTGCAGCTAATTCAGGGGTTTTTCCACAAACACCAAAAGTTGTGCAGCAATTTCCTTGTGATGTCTGTTCACATTGGTAACAGAACATTTGTTTTTCGCTCATGTTTTCACCTTATATTTTATATGAATTAATTTTCATATGTATTTTATTTCATATAAAGTCTTTGGTCTGAAAGAAAAAAATTTAAGATTTTTAAAACATTGGAAAATCCAAGAATATTCTCTAAATTTTCAAAAACATAAATTAATCCTGATTGTGAAACTACAAAAAGTCTGTTAGATCCATCACTTGGATCATAAATTCCAACTGGTTGATTAAACGAGATATTTGGAAAAGCTTCTATTACTTCATAATTTGATTGTGAACTGGCAATTGGTTAAGAAGTAAACTGCAAAATGATTTCACTTGCAAAAAAGATAGAAATTAAGATTACAACCAGAAATGTTATTCTGGAACTATTCATTTATTAAAACACTTCGATATTTGTAGAGGTTGACTTCGTTTCATATATTTTTCTAAATAAATAATTTAAACAACGCTAAGAAATCTCCTAAGAAATTTAAAAAATATTGGAGAATTTCGTTAACAAAAAAATATCTACATCAATTTCTTACCAATATGCCAAGCTTTAGCAATTTTTTCCCCAAGTTTCCAATAGCTTCTGTCACTCAAATTAAAAAGAAAAGGTTGAACCTTACCTAGATCTAATACTCCTTCATTTAACACTTGTTTATCGCAAAACGTTTTTACAATTTTACCAATGAATATGTCATGATTAGGAAAATCAAGAGTCTTTATCAATTCACATTCCATATTTATTGGGCATTCGTCAATCATTGGAGCTGTTTTTAAATCTCCATAAAATGTTTTAAACAACTCAGCTTTATTCACTTCTTTACCTGATACTAACCCACAATAATCTGTTTTTTCTATCAATTCAATTGAAGGAATATTCACACTAAAAGTCTTATTATCTTTGATTCCTTTATTGGTATAATGAATTTTGGATATTCCCAAAGAGATTGATCCCAAATCCATAATTCCTACATGCGCAATCGCAATATAATTAGGCTTATCATTAACTATTGCACCAATCAACGTTACAGGTAAAGGATACAAACAATTCTTTGAACCTAAATCAACTTTCAATCACAACATCTCCAAACTAACTAGTATATTATAATCTCCATTAAAATTTTATAGTTATCAAATTGATTTAGTTGAATTGTTTTTCTAATCATAAAAATAAAATTTAAAACAAAAAATACTTTATAATATTGTTCATATTTACAGAAATAGGAGTAGATTATTGTGTCAATCGAACCAATTGAATCGCTTATGCCAAAAATATTCAAAAGATATAATGATCTACCCGTTGGTTGGAACATTCTAAGAGACTATAAGGGCAATCTATTGATAATAGGTCCAAACGAAGGATATATGCTCAAAATAGTACCAATAACTCCCCAAGAAAGCACTGGAGTTGGTATAAAAGTTGAAAGTACAAACCAAATAAGAAGAATAATAGCCGGTGCTCCTTCATACGGATTTAGACCACTTTCAACTCAACAAACTGAAAAATTAGTAAAAAGTTTTCAGCAAGGAAAAAATCAGAATAAATTACTCTCAAAACTATTAGAAAAAAATCCAGTTTCTATTCCAGAGTTGAATAAAGAAAAACCAGAATCGATTCTAGGTGGTCCATTAATAAATCACCCTGATCTTAGTACAATATCAAAGGGTCAAAGACAATTAGAAGCAAAACTCAAAATTGAATCAATGAAGCTTTTTAAGATGAAATATCCCCAACGCGCTTCAATATATGGTTAATTAAGAATGTTAAGATATATAGAATTTTGTCGCCAAAAATCTATGATATTTATGGATTTTAAATCTGAATTATATCATAGCATTGTTTTTTAATATAAAATTACATAAAGTATGCAGCGCATATAAAAAATCGGGATCAATTTAAGAGGGGAAAATGAAATTTGGTCGAAGAAATGATAGCTCAACTGTTAACCTATTTGAAGACATATCTTACTAACCCCCTATTTTTAGTTCCCACTGTATGGGTCAGTTTTGGGTGTGTAGCTGCGTGGTTTATACTTTCAGCAAAAAAGCATCAACCCATTTCAACAAAAGAAGTTGAAATGTTATGGAAGAGTCATAAACACTTTAGTAATTGTAAAGCTAAAAAATTTGAGAAGATTTCAGAAGGGAAAAAAATAATTGGATACAGATGTCAATGTGGGTATGAACATAAACAAAAGCGTCCAATTATAAATTTTGGTATAACCTCAAAAAATTCTTAATAAGAATTTCATTAATTCCTAATAATATTGGTATTGTTAATATTATGCCGCTAAAAAGTTGAATTTTTTATTTGTTCAACTAGGGGTTATTTGGTGGTATCCTTTCAACTTTTACAATTGCTTTACTTATGCCAGCAAGTGGAGGTAACAAATGAGATAGAGTTTGTTCGGCAGTGCATCGTCTAATTATTCCTTTTGAACTAGTTTGATACCAACCATCTTTGTCTTTTTGAAAAGATTGTAGCACTCGTCCATCTTTATTGAGAAATTTTATAATGCATTCGTTGTTCCTTATTGAATTCACCTCCGAAGTTTTATTTTCTTATTCTCGACTTGTTTTAAGTTAAAATTAATTAATCTAAATTAAGAATTTTTTTCCTAAAAACTTGGATTGATTCTTCATTCTATTTTACATAATTCTTTTTCTTTACATATTGCCCACGGTAGTACAAATAATATTATTGGTGTCATAACCACCGCTGATGCTACGAGAGCTGAATATAAATTAAGTGTAATCAAATTCGATGTAAGTAAAACATATTGAACAATAAGACCTGTGCTAAATCTTACACTGAGACCTAAACCTAAAAGTAAAGACTGCTTATTTCCTAGCATTTTATGGAATAAAACATACGATCCAGATAGTTTTGCCCCAAAAGTAGAAACCATAATAACAATTAACATCAACGGATAGACAAAAACTGCAGAAAATGACATACTTGCACCTACTCCTAAGAAGAAAATTGGTGAAAGAAGAATATATCCCAAGAAATTAACTATCTTCTCATCATCATGAAAGTTCTCTGTAGGCAATAAACTTCTTGCAACAATACCGCCAAAAATAGCACTAATAGCAGCCAAACTGTCAAAAACAAAACTACCAACAACTGCAAAAGAGAAAAAAACTATCAATATTATAAGAGGACGAATAAAACTAAAATTTACATTGTTAGTCAAGAAGTATTTTATTTTTGATGCTAGTTTTGCCAAAATAAATGTGAGAATAAAAATACCGACTAAATCTAAAATAACAAATATGGGATCAGGAAAATTTTGAATTTTAAGCGCTGGAAGAAATACAGGTAAAAATGGAATCATAATTAATGTTAAAACTTCCAAAATGTCATCTAATGTTCCTATCCCTAAAGTGAGTTGACCAAATTTAGTTTTTAGCAGATTGTATTTTGCTAGAATTGGTAAAAGAACTGCTTCTCCGACTGTTGCAAAGGAAAGTGCTACAACAAATGCAACCAGTATTGAATTTCCGATTTCGTTTGGAAAAAGAAAAAATAGAATTAATCCAACGATACTTGCTTCAAGCCCAACAATCATGAGTGCTCCTCTTAGGATATGTTTTCCAAAACGTTTTATTTCTCCAATTTCGAGATTAAACCCAATCATGAAAAGTAGAAACAACATTCCCAGTGTAGATAAAGCAACAAAGGTTTCATCTTGAATTGTGGATTCGAACAGACCAGAAGACGAAAAAATAATACCGAGAAATAAAGCTGAGAACATCCAAGGCATCCTGAGGTATTTTTCTAGTAAAAAACCCATAATTAACGAAAAAGCAAAAGTAACTGCTAATATAACAAAAATATATTCCACAGCTAGAACCTTCTACAGATCCGGCCAAAATAAATCAGTCGGATTAGGTTTTTAAGTTTAGTTTTCGTTTAATAAGCCTTCTGATAACTATTTTTGAGGTTTAAGTAACAATATAACTTTTTGTATTTGATTGTAATTTTATGTTCAAAATGAAGATTGATCAGAATCTAAATTTTACGCGTGCTCGGAAGGCAAAGGCGTAATTGAATTTTATTTAGAATTTTTTATTTTGAATTCTTCCCAAAAACTTGATTGATGATACTATTTGTATATTAATAAATTGTTTCAAACGAACTAATCAATTTCATTAAAACTGCTATTCTGAAATTGGAGGTTTACAAATGGTCCAATATTTTTTCTACAAATTGAGAATGCTTTGTAATGAAATTATCCTTTACTCTCAATTCCCTTTTTTTATACATTAATGTTTTTAGAAAATTAGTTTGTTCTTGTTTTCGAAAGATTTAACAAAACAATAAAATTATATTTTATATGTGGGGCGTTTTATGGGTAGACCTAAAGGATCCTTTAGACTTAGATTAGATGATGGCAAAGTATTATCTGTTGCAGTTTTTCCAACTAAAAGAGATCCATCTGCTGAAGTGATTTCTGTACAGATTCAAAATTATGAAGATGAAATATGGAAAAATTATGGAAAAATGGCCATTTACAGATCACCAGAAGGAAATTATAGCCAACTACCAGACCAACAAAGACAAACAGAATAATTTTTACAGTTAAAATTTATAAATTCGACAATCTGAGTATATAAAATTGTATAAATAATTTCAACTTTGACTTTTCATAATTAAAATCGATATAAGTTTCCAACACTATTCCAGAAAAATGCATAATGTATATTTTAGAAAATTCACATTTTGCCTGCCAACTATTTCAGTGAATGGGAGCGATTGACCAGGATTTAATTTGTTTAATAATCTCAACAGTCTTTTTATGTTTTTGTAATTTTCTATTCTTGATTAAAGTTTTCCCCGATAATAACTTGCTGCAGGGCAACCGGCACATTCTATTTTGTATCTTTTGCATGTTTGGCAATCAACATTACATGGAGCGATTGTTGTTTCCTTGTGTGTAAGATTTCCTCGTATTGATAAGAATGGGTTATATAGTATATTTCCTATGGGAATAAATTCTGATCTTCTTATTCCTTCTCCACTTCTTAGCGAACATTTTTCCATGGAAATACTTTCCAAAGTAGCTTGATCTTCAGCAACGACTAATGCAAATAAATTGTAAGCACCTAAAGTTCTGAATATGTATACAACTCGTGGGCATTCCTTGCAAGTTTTGCCAATTCTTCAAAAGTTGTTCTTCCATCTTTTTGTAATTGATTAATTATTTTCCAATCAACTTCATCCAATACTTTTTCTTCCTGTTTACTTTCTAAACGCAACTTATATAATATTGTTTATGTTATAAACTTTTTCTATGGTAGGAATCAAAATAATTATGGGGATTTCAGGTAAAATACGAGAATCCATTAAGAACTATGATGATGTTTTTCTTTCTTTTATTAATCCGCCAACAGTGGGAGACCATTTTGGATTAAAAATAATAGGGGTTGACTAAGACGATTAAAAGTGTAATTTTTGTAAAAATATTGGATCGGAGGTGAAAAAATAATATTGAAAATAGTTATACCTGTAATAAATGAAAACGGTTTAGATTCTCAATTGTCTGAACATTTTGGAAGAGCTCCATATTTTACTGTAATAAAACTAGATGAAAAATACAATATTATGACTCAAAAAACCGAATCAAATTCTGGAGAACATTTGACTGGTGATGGACATCATTCATCATGTAATCATCCCTATAGAATCTTAATGTTTAATCCGGATGCTCTTATCACATATGGTTTAGGTCCAAGAGCCCTAAATATTTTCAAAAAAGCAAATGTCGTTGTAATGAAAGCAAAAAGTTCAACGGTTCGAGAAGTATTATATGAATATTCAAACAACCAGCTCGAAGAATTAACTGAGGGTTGTCAAAATTCTCAACATTAATCTATTTGGTTTTAAGAAATAAGAAAATGGGTCAATATAGACAAAATAGATAATTATAGTAGCAAATTGAAAAGGTCAAACTGGGAAACAAGTTTGATATTAACAAAGAAAATAGCTCTAAAATAGTACATGACATTTTAAATCTTGAGACGTCAAAATGATTAGAGAATATTTTAGCTTTTTGTATTTTTTCTTTAGACTTTTTAGTTCTGTTCTATAATGTTCTTTGTGTTAGGATCAATTGTTCTTTTGGAATGTTAACTTCTGTGATTTTGTGATTTTTGAATATTTTTGAGTTTCCTAGAACATCTTTTACGAAAACATCGGTTTCTTTAGTTTTTGCGTAAATTGCGTTTTCAAATACCATTTCTTGATTTATAACTACTTTAAGTTCGCACATCTGTTTTCATTTAATATATGAGGTTTAGTATCTTAAATTTTGTTTGCTACGACTATCGTCTGACCTTCAGTTAGGGCTTGAGCAACTTTTCTTCTGGCACTTTTTACTAGTCTCCAGATTGTACCTCTGGAGACCCCCATTTTTACTCCTGCTTGTTGTTGGGATAATCCTTCTAGATCTACTAATCGTAAAGTTTCTAGTTCTGCAGGTTCTAGCACTATCGTGCTTTCTTTTGTTAACGGTTTTGGAACGAATTTTCTAGTTTTTATGGGATTAGGTATGGTTACAGGTTTTGGAAATCTTCCTCTCTGTCCCCTTCTACGTCTTCTACCGTATGACATTGTGAATCAAAATTATATTTTGTTTCCATAATACTTATATATTTCTGTGCATTATCTAATAAATGTATATTTGTGCATAGACACAAAAATAGAGGTGAAAAAAATTGCCAAGAGGAGATAAAACAGGACCTTCGGGTGCTGGACCCATGACGGGGAGAGCAGCAGGATATTGCGCAGGTTACTCAGTGCCAGGATACACAAATCGACCATATGGATATGGTCGAGGAATGCGTAGAGGACGAGGTTTCGGTAGAGGATGGGGCAGAGGTTATGGTAGACGACAATTTGTATACTCCGCAATAGTCCCAGTTCAACCAATTTCTAAGGCATATCCTACAGTATTACAGCAGCAAACTCCAAAACAAGAATTAATTGCATTAGAAAACTATAAAAAAGACCTGGAAGCAGAAAAAACTGATCTTAATCAAGAAATGGACGGCGTCAAAGCTAGGATCGAAGAACTAAAAACAAAAATCGAGAAATAAACTTCTTCAACCCATCAAAAGGGAGGTGAATTCTTTTTGGGAAAACTTAGATATGCTTTTGCAACTAATGAGAAAAAAGGATTAGACGATGTTATATCCGGAGTATTCGGTAGAGCAAAAACTTTTACGATTTTAGATATAAACAATCAAAACATAACTGATGTTAGGATATTAGATAATAATGCCTCAAAATATCATCATGGTGCAGGACCATTAGCAGTAAAAATGCTAGCAGATAATGATGTCACACATGTTTTTTCCAATAAAATCGGATTGGGTGCCTCCGAATTATTAAAACAGCAAAATATAAGGCATACATCCGTAAAACCAAACACAAAAGTTAGCAATATTTTACAAACAAATATTGATTTTCAGATAAAAAACTTGAAAAATTAGAACCTCAATCATCTCTCTAAAGCACCCAAAAAAATTTCAAAAAAGATTTATCGAACAAAACAGTACTGACAAAATTTAAAATAATTATTACAAAAAAATTTCAAATTTAATTCAAATATTTTTTTCTTTAGTTTTAGACTTTCTTGAGATAGCTTTCTTTATTCGTTAACTTAATTAAGTACGAAGTTATGTTCATGCGGGTTAATCCAAAATAGTTATAAATAGTATGGTTGGATAATCCATCCTAATATTGAGTTGAAACACATGAACACAAAAACAATAATCATAATCGTTGCCGCTATAGCGGTAGTATCAATTGGAATAGTTGGAGCAATTCAATTTACTCAACCAAAATCTAAGAAATTAGACAATCCACTAACAATAGTCGATGGAACAGGAAATCCAGTTACAATCTCGGAATATCCTGAAAGAATAATATCAATAGCACCAAGCTGCACAGAAATACTGTTTGCAATTGGACTAGAAGACAAAATTGTCGGAGTACCAATATATGACCGTTATTCGACAGAAATTCAAACCGCAATAGATGATGGGAAAATTGCCACAGTTGGAGATTTCCAAACAATAAGCATTGAAACAGTTGTAGGTTTAGATCCTGATCTGATATTATCTAAAGGTGGATTTCAGCTTTCAACCGCTAATAGATTCAAAGAGCTTGGAAAAACAGTAGTAGTTGTAACCCATTCTGGATTTACTGGATATCTCAACGACATTTCTTTAATTGGGCAAGTAACTGGACAAAATGACGAAGCAGAAACTTTTGTCGCAGAGACTCTTAGTCAAGCAGAAAATATTGAAGATAAAACCAAAGACCTAGCTAAACCTACTGTGTATGTCGAATATGGGGGCATGAATAGTTTTGGTGCAGATTCTGTTGTCGATGAATTAGTTACGATGGCGGGAGGAGTTAATATATTCGCAGACTTTGAAGGTCAATATTTGACAACATCAACCGAGGAAATTCTAAAAGCCAATCCAGATGTTATAATTATTTCAAAAGGAGTAATGTCAAGCTATTATGGTTGTACTCCAGAAGAAATAAAAAGTCGTGAAAGTTGGGATCTTTTATCAGCTGTTCAAGCAAATAATATCTATGAAGTTGATGAAAACTTAATCACTGTCGCAGGTCCAGATATTGTCCACGGAATAGAAGAATTAGCAAAAATTTTCCATCCTGAAGTTTTTAGCAGCAGTTAGATAAAGCAGTAGAAATAATGGGGATAAGGCAAGTCGTTGATTTAAATGACCGAAAACTTGCCCCACCCTTATTTAAACCGTCTTTCGCGATGGAAAATAATCGTTTTATTACTTGTCATTGCGTTGATTATTGTAGTTTTGGTTACAATTTCAGTTGGTTCAATGCAAATTTCATTAAACAACGTTTATACAATTTTACTAAAAAATACACCAATAATAGGAGATTTTATTAAAACTGATACAAATCTGATTGAAACTGAAATTGTTCTTCAAATCAGATTACCACGAGTTATTGCAGCAGCTATTGTTGGAGTGGCCCTAACAGCTGCTGGTGTAGTCCTACAAGGATTACTTAGAAATCCCATGGCTGATCCATATGTACTTGGAATCTCTGCAGGAGCAAGTCTTGGAGCTTCATTAGCTATTGGATTTGGATTAGGCGCTACAGTTATTGGATTCTTGTATGCAGTACCATTAATGGCTTTTATTGGAGCTCTTGGAACAATCTTTGTAGTTTATAATGTTGCAAAACGTGGTGGTGGGGCTTCTATGCTGACTTTGCTACTAATAGGAATTGCTGCTAGTAGTTTCTTATCAGCTATTGTTTCACTAATTAAGCTTGTGAGTGCAGATGCATTACATGGAATAATATATTGGATAATGGGAAGTCTTCAAGTTGCAGGTTGGAATCATGTTATTATTGCGTCACCATTAATTTTTGGAGGATTAGTAGTTATTTTTTATTTTGCTAGAGATATGAACGTGATTTCATTAGGAGAAATACAAGCCCAACATCTTGGAGTTGACTCTGAGAAACTTAAGACTAGAATGTTAATTTGTGTTTCTTTAATTACTGCAGCTGCAGTTTCGATTAGTGGAATAATTGGTTTCATTGGTTTGATTATTCCTCACACAACGAGGATTCTAGTAGGTCCAGATCATAGAATATTAATCCCAACATCTTCTTTACTAGGAGCAATTGTCCTAATTCTATGTGATACAATGGCTCGTATGTTGATAAGTCCAGCTGAAATTCCTGTAGGAATAATCACATCCATTCTTGGAGTTCCGTTTTTTGTATATTTACTTCTTAGCAGAAAACGCTCTATCGGAAATTGGAGTTAGATAATCCACTAATAATGGTTTTTTATAATTAGATTTTTCATTTAAAATTTATTATTATTTTTCCTTTCTGTTTTCCTTGTTCAAGATATCTAAGAGCTTCAGGAATTTCTTCAAATGGAAAATATCTATCAATTACAGGTACTACTTTGCCTGCTTCAACCAGATCTTTTATAAAAATTAAATCTTCTTTTTTACTACCTACGAATGGTATTCCCATCTTTTTATTTCCAATCATTGAAATGAATGGACCGAGAAGTAGGGCTTGAAGAATTGAGGATCTCGAACCTCCAACTATGAGATAAATTCCATTCTCACTTAGTGCACTTTTATACTCTAAAATAGAATGATGTGCAGAGACGTCAAGAATCAGGTCATAATGCTGTTCATTTTTAGTAAAATCTTCTCGAGTATAATCAATAACATTATCTGCACCTATATAACGAAGCATATCCAATTTTGCAGTACTATCTACACCAGTTACTTCTGCTCCAAAATATTTGGCGATTTGAACTGCAAATGTTCCTACACCACCACCTGCACCGTTAACTAAAACCTTGTCTCCTGGTTGAATTTGTCTTTTAGCACGAAGATACCTAACCGCTATAGAGGCTCTAGACGTTAAAGTTGAAGCTTCCTCAAACGATAAATTTGCTGGTTTTAACACCAATGCATCTTCAGAAACACAAACATATTCTGCAAATCCTCCAAAACCATATTCTGTTAAATCTCCAAATACCTCATCCCCTAACTTAAACTGCTTAACATTATTACCCACAGCCTCGATTCTCCCAGCTATATCTGATCCGAGAATCTTATATTTTGGTTTTAAAGGACCACTCATTCGGACTGCAAAGGTTCCTCTTAAATGTTCCAAATCATCTACATTTACTGAAGCTGCACAGACTTTTACTAATACTTTATTTTCTTTTGGAGATGATTTTTCAATATCTTTAATGAAAAGAACATCAGTTGATCCATATTTTGTGCGAAGGAATACTTTCATTTTTTATCCTCATTTATTCTGGTTTCAAATAATACTTGAGAATAATAGCCATCCACCCAATATTAATTCAAAAATCAAAATTAGTAATCCCCCTATACCCCATAAAATTTTGGAATTGGGTTTTAAGAGCACAATAACACTACCAAAATAATAGATGATGCTGGAAACAATTCCTAACCATCCAATAATCATCGGTACTTCCACATAGGTAACAAACATGATTGAATATGCTAGAGTACCAATAGAGAATAATATTTGTGCAACTATAAAAATTAAATTCTTATTTTTCAGAATTTTATGACCTGATTCAATTAAAGAAAATTAAAGCTAGTATTATATTGGTTTGACTAAAAGCAAGAAATAACATTAATGCGAGAAATATTATGCTAAAATGTTCAATTAGAATTAACAAGAAACTTATTTTGAATTTCTTAGGATCATTGTATATTGATCTTAGTTTTGTTTTTGAATCTAAATCACTAAATGTTTCGTAACCAAATTTCCCACTTGCAATATTTGTAATAATAATAAAAAGAAAAAGAAAACCAGATGCCATAATTTCTATCATTATTGTCCCAACATCAAAATAAAGTGAATGATCTTAGTTTTCGCTTAAAAATAAAAAATTTTGGGTATTGAATTAGAGCTTAAGAAATAGCTGTGATATTAAATTTTTTTGTCACATCCATGACTCTAATTCTTCAAATCATAGAGTAATGTAAAAAATATTTTATTTTTGGATTGATTTAGATCCATTTAATTATCGGATCTTTTTTAATTGCGCAAATTCTATCCAAGGCATTGGCTACTTCTTCACTTGGGGAAATTTTTGGATATCCAATTAGAATTGGACCGTAAATTTGTTCGTTTTCCTTGAGTTCGAGAGCTTCTGTGACTTCAGAATTACCTTTAACCATTGCTCCAAATCCAGTGTAACAACTTCCAAGACCAAAAGATGTTGCGGCAAGCATCATATTTTCACAAGCAAGTGCACAACTAATCGAACCACCTGCTGAAGGTCCTATAACAAAAATTATTACTGGCGCATTATAATAAATTACATCTTTTGGTTCATCCATTGCTCTATAAAGGCATGTAGCCATTTCATAGAGTTCTGGATATTCATCTTTCATTCCACCAGTAGCATTTTTCCAAAAGGGAAATGCAGTTTGAAATAACAAATTTTTAAACTTCTGATTTTCAACAACAACAAATCTCCAAGGTTGAGATCGAGTGACAGACGTGAAAGGAGCTTGATTACCCGCATCGATAATCTTGTTGATGATTTCTTTAGGAACTGGTTTTTGTTCGTAGGATCGAGTTGATCGTCTATTATCTATAGCTTCAATTACAGGATTCATATTTCATTCATCTATCTTATGATTATAAAAAAGTTCATAAAAATCTTATTAACATAATAATCTAATGGAACTCAGAATTTTGATTATATTTTTTAAGAAATCACCTTTTTGTTATTTAGTTAAAATCATTATTTATCTACTGCCATATACTTATTTCAGATCTCTTTGAAGGAATCATTATGAAGTATTCTGTAGAAAATTACCGAACAATCGATGAATACATTATTAAATTTCCTCCTAATGTTCAGAACATTTTACAGAAAATCAGACAATTAATCAAAGATTTAGCTCCCAAAGCTAAAGAAACCATTAGTTATCAAATTCCAACCTTTAAATTGAATGGAAATTTAGTTCATTTTGCAGCTTATAAAAATCATATCGGATTCTATCCAACCCCTTCTGCAATAAAAGAATTCAAAAAAGAATTATCTATTTATAAATTAGGAAAAGGTACAATTCAATTTCCTATAAATCAGCCTATACCTTATGATCTGATAAAAAAGATAGTGAAATTTAGAATAAATGAGAATTTAACAACTAAAAATTAAAATTTTAATTTTAGATTTAGAATTTTAATTTTTAAATAATTTATTTACTTAAAAGGTTACTATACTAAATAAAAAGGTTAGATTAGTTGGTCAGTCTAATTGAAACTTGAAGAGGAATTAACCAAAACTGGAATGCAAACATATCTTTATTTAATAAAAGCTGGAAAACCTGTTGGTCCCAGAGAAGTAATGAGAGGTGCAAATTTAACCAGTCCAAGTGTAGCCTATAGAAATTTACAAAAACTCATAGACTTGAATTTAGTGGAAAAGGATAGTTATAGTAATTATGTTATAAAAGAAAAAATTGGAATAAAAGGATATTTTTGGATA
>JARRMA010000055.1:0-7813 GCA_037386505.1 Candidatus Bathyarchaeota archaeon | reverse complement strand
CTTTCAAACCATAAACCGTGTAAAGTGTATGAAACCTTAGTATAGCAGCAATATCAAGATTCTGAGAACAAGGCAGACATAATCCACAATCACGACAATAGTCCCGTCCTAAATTTACCATGAAGCTGTTTTTTTCCTGAACTGTTAATCCTTCATATCTAGCTCCAACTTTAGCTGATATTTCTAGCTCTTTAACGGATTTGATTCCCGTATCAACAACAGAAACTTCTTGTGCTAAAACATACCTAAGGGCACTAGTGACCATTGAATCTGAATTAGATCCAAGTAAACCTTTGAGGTCTGGATTATTAGATAGCAACGAAAGTGACGGCTTATACAAACAGGTGATGAGTCGTGAAGTCTTGGCAGATAATGGCTTCATTATAGCAACACCGACATCCAACTCTTTTGCACGTGGAATTAACTCCTCTAAAGCTTGCCTTGTTACCACATTAAGCGGTACTAGAACTGTGTCAAACTCGTTTGTTTCAATGGCTTCAATTAGCACAAGTGGTTTATGGCTTGTAATGCCAATAAAATCAACCAAACCTTCCCTTCGGGCCTTTTTGCACATCTCCAGTGAACCATTTTGACCCATAGCCTTCCTAAGAGTTTTTTTGTCATCTATTCCATGAAGCTGTATCAAATCTAATCTATCAGTTTTCAACCGTCGTAAACTGCTTTTAAAATCTGCAAGCGATTCACTTTTTGTTCTTGAAGCGGTTTTCGTAGCAAATACACAATCATCCCTGACATCTTTTAGTGCAGATCCAATCTTTTCTTCACTATCCCCATCCAGTTTTGCTGTATCAAAGTAATTAATACCTAAATCGAAAGATCGTCTAACAACCTTTTCTGCCTCATCAGTACTCAGTCCTGAAATCCATGTTCCGCCAAAACCAATACTAGAGACATAAAGACCTGTTCTACCAAGCCGTCTTTTCTTCAACAAAACATACCAACATTAACGAGAAATGTGATTTTCAAATTATTTGAAACCAAGTTTAGATGCTATTAACCTTCTAAGCCAAGCCAAGGCAGTACGAGTTGTTGAATAACCGTATACGCCTCCTTTTCTAAAAGACTTCATTATGTATAATGGACGAATGTAGAAGCTCTGATGAGCCTTATCATGGATCTCCTTAAGTTCCTTCATGCTCATGGTTGGTGATTCAAAAATAGGAGTAGCTGTATCATACCTATCAAAATCATAAATCTTCAACCATCCCATCTTTTTGACATAATCATACATTGGAGTCCCTGGATAAGGTGTAGCAATATAAATCCCAATTTCATCAGGGTTTATTTCTTTCAGTAGCTTTACACTTTCCCAAGCAGTTTCTTTGGTTTCTCCTGGAAAACCTAGAATAATACTTGCAACAAATGTGATGAATGTGAATCAAAATGCCCGTACCATCTACCTATTACAAATCTATTACAGAAGACCAAAGATGATTTTGCAGCGTTAGTTTCATAAGTTGTGGCAGCATTGAATTATTTTGTGCAAGGTTGGATGACAGCTTCAATTTTAAGGGCATATTTGAGTCAAGCTAAAGGATTTGGGCACTTATTATGGCATCCTCTGCAATTAAGACATCTAATCATTCGTGAGGTCAGGTTCAAGAATAGACTTAAAAACAAAAAAAGTTGGATAGCTTGGCAAAAATATAATAGTGCACGTGCAGAAGCGGCATTTCGCTCAAAAGAAGCGCTTATGCGCCCATTTAATGTTGCAAGGTTGAAAACTATTTCTAATATTTTCACTACTTTGGGAAATGGTTTGGTTGTTCTCGATGTTGGTGGTGGAGATGGGATTCTTGGTGAGCACTTGTGGAAAAAAGGGAATATTGTTTCGTCCGTAGATTTACCGTCAGTTGCTGGGCGGGTCCATAAGTGTAAAGGTTTATTGGCAGCTGCTGGTGATGCAGAGTTGTTACCATTTGTTTCAGATACTTTTGATGTTGTTCTTGCCTCAGAAATAGTGGAGCATCTATGGAATCCGAATAGCTTCTTCGATGAAGCTTATAGAGTGCTTAAAGATGATGGAAAACTGATCATCTCTACACCTGAAGGAAAAGAGGGTTTACGTTACGATTCTCATAAAAGCTTCTTCACAATAGAACGATTATCGCGTATACTTGATACAAAATTTGCAATTATCGATTTTAAACGATTAACAGACGTTCGCACACAAACTCCTACAATCATTGTATTGTTCAGGAAATTGATGCAGCTAAGAACTTGAGAGAAAATGTTTTTAGAAGATCTTCCTAATTCTCCAGATCAGGTGATTTATAGCAGTTCTTGCCATTACTCGACTGTAAAAATTCTTTTTGAAAATATGGCGGAGAACATATTTTGGGGAATAAAAACTATCATAGAACTTGCTTCTTATTCTTGTTACGTCTTCAATTGACAGATTAGGGTTATCAAAGACGGGTGCGGTTGTATCATATTGTTTCCAATCATTTGAAATTTTCCATCCCAAATCTTCAATGACTTTTCGCAATTCAGTACCTGGATATGGAGTTGCAACACAAATGTATGCATCGTCTGGTTCCGTTTCTCTAAGCAAATCTATGGTCTGATTTAACATCTCTGAAGTCTCCCCAGGGTATCCAACCATTACTGATACAGCAACGAATAGTCCAGCTTCTTTTGCTAGTTTAATAGCGGCCTTATTTTGTTCAACTGTGGTTCCCTTATTTACAGCGTTAAGAATTTTTTGGCATCCTGATTCTACTCCGAAAAAAACTTGTTGACAGTTTGCCTCTCTCATTTTAGTTAACATTTCTTTAGAAACTGTGCTAACTCTTGTTTGGCAATCCCACGGAAGATTTATTTTCCTTTTTTTAATTTCTTCACAAATTTCAAGTGCTCTATTTTTGATAAGTGTGAATGTATCATCATAAAAACTAAATGCATCAGCCCCATGTTCATCTCTTAACCACTCAAGCTCATCAACTACATTTTTTGGGCTTCTAGCTCTAAATGCTTTGCCAAAAATTCTAGATGTTGTACAAAAAGAACATTGAGATGGACATCCTCTACTTGTTATGATGGGAAGAATTCGTCTACCAAAAAGACGATATTTTTCGAGAGGAAAATGATGATACGCTGGGCGAGGTAATTCATCAAGATTTTGTATATATTTTCTATCAGGTGTGCGTATTATTTCATTTCCTTTTCGAAATGTAATTCCTTCGATTTGATTTAGTTTTTCATTATTTGGAATGTTTTGTGTTATTTCTAGTAGTGTTTGTTCTCCTTCCCCTCTAACTATTACGTCAACGTTTTTCTCTTCTTCAAGAACTTGTTTATCCATAAAAGTGGTATGTGGACCACCAAGGACAACCATTGCATCTGGGGAAGCTTCTTTTGCGATATTTGCGGACTGAATAGCAGATTGAATTGTTGGTGTCATAGAGGTGATTCCGATTAAATTGGGTTGAAGGGAGGTCAATTTAATTTTCAATTTTTCAAGATCTATTTCTGAGGCTGGGCAATCTATTACAGTAACTTCATGATAATTTTTTTCGAGAACAGCTGCTAAATAACCTAGACCTATTGACAAGTAAAGTTGATGTCTATAAACTCCTTTTAGAGGTGGAGGGTTAACCAACGCTGTTTTAACTCTTCTATGGATATCTGTCAATTTTCACACCGAATTGCAAATGCCAGAATTGTCAAACAGATAAAAAACTACTTAGCTATATCTTTATTGTTTCGATTTAAAAATGGAAAATATAAAGATTAGTTAGGATAAGTATTGGTAGTAAAATAATTATACTTAAAATTAATGCTACATTTCGGATTTTTAATGCAGTTAATATTTTATATGAATCTAATTCTTCAATTGGATCCCCAACAGCATATTGACCTGGTTTTTCTAATTTAACCCGAAGAGCTCCAGCCATCGAAGCCATTTGCCATCCATGATTTATGCTTGGGATTTTAGCTTGATCTCGTCGAGCAATTATCCATGCATTTTTATAATCTTCTCCTAGAATAGCTGCTGCCATTATTATTAGAATTGTAGTTAATCGAGCAGGAACGTAGTTAACTATTGTATCAAAAACTGCTGAAAACCATCCGATATAAAGGTGTTCTGGATCTTTAAAACCAACCATTCCATCGAGAGTATTGATTGCTCGAAAGGCTATTGCCCCTGGAACACCAAAAAATGCGTAATAAAAAATTGGTGATAACCTAAAATCGGTTAAATTTTCAGACATAGACTCAATAACAGATGAAACTATCTGAGAAGCAGTTAGATCTTTATTATCTCTTCGAGAAAAATGAGCATATTTTCTAGCTTCATTCATATTTTTTTCTCTAATTGCTTTTGCTGCTGCTTTTCCCCAATTTGTTTCTAGTTTCATACAAATAGTAAATTTTAAAATTAAAGCAGCAGCAGCAACATAAAACAAGATTCCTAAATAAGAATAGATTATTTCTAACCCAAAATAGGTGGGTAATGTGAAAGTAATTATAACTACTAAACCTAAAATGACGCCATTAATTTTCTCTAATTTAGGATTCGGATTCTTAAAGTGAGGTTCTAATGCTTTTGTAAATTTACCCATCCAAACTGTTGGGTGTAACTTAAATTGGATTCGAGAAGGATAATTAGGTGAAGGATCTCCAAGAATCAGATCTAAAATCAGAGCTAGTATGAGAACAACTATCGGAATTAATAAACTAATTAGGAGTATCATTGATCAAACACTATTATTAGATAGATAGATACCGATAGTCCGAAAATCTTACTTAAATTAATTGCTTAGCGATGAATTAAATAAATATCTAATTGTTGTTAAAATAGAATTTTATTATATTAAAAAGCTATTTTTGATAAACTATTTTTCCACCTATAATTGTCATCTCAACTGAGATTTTTCCAATTTCGTTTACAGGAACAGTTTGAGGATCATCTGAAAGAACTGTAAGATCAGCTAATTTTCCGTTTTCAATTGAACCTTTAACATTTTCTTCAAAGGATGCATATGCTGCATTTAGGGTATACATTCGCAGAGCTTCATCGACTGTTATTTGTTCTTCAGGAAAAAATTTTCTTGTAACGGCTGCGTGTATACCTAAAATCGGATTAAGAGGTTCCATAGGACAGTCTGAGCCTCCTATAACTTTAATTCCTTCAGAAATTAACGTTTTAATTGGGTAAAGCATTCTAGCTCTTTTTGGTCCTAAACGGTTAATTGCATCCCACATTGAGAATTCTGAGACGACACAATTAGGTTGAACGGAAACTATCACTCCCATTTTTTTAATCCGTTCAATCAAACCCTGATTTAGAACCGATGCATGTTCTATTCTATATCTAAGATTTTTCTTCGAATTTACTTTCAAAGCTTTTTCGATAGCTTTTAAAGCCATTTTTATTGCTTTATCACCCATAGCATGAATAACCAAACTAAAATTGGATAATTGTGCTTTAGTAACCAGCTCATCTAAATTCTTTTGAGAATAAAATAGCTGGCCGTTATTTCCCGGATCATCAATATATGGGTCATTTAAAGCTGCTGTGTGTGCAGCTAAAGATCCGTCTACAAAAACCTTAATTGAAAAAATTTTTTCTGAAGGTTCCTTGCTTGTTTTTGAATTTAGATTGTTTAATTCTTCAAGAATTTTTGTTGGACCAATAATTAAAACTCTTTCAGGTAACTTATTTTCTGAAACCAGTCTTTTAATAATTGAAATTTCGTCTGATGATGTAACTATCCAATGTATACTTGTTATTCCAGATTCAATAATTTTTTCGCTTGCTAAGTTGGCTGCTTCAATTATTTCTTCTTCGCTGGAAGGGGGAATTTTTTTCCAAACTAAATCTGTTGCGGTCTCTCTTAGAACACCTGTAGGTTCTCCAGTTTCTGGATCTTTTTCAATTTTACCCCCGTCAGGTGAAATTGTTTTCTTAGTTATTCCAGCTAAACTTAATGCTTTACCGTTTACAAGGCAAACTCGTCCATACTGATGATAAAGGATAACAGGATTGTCTGACGTTGCCTTATCTAAATCTTTAGAATTTGGAATTCTTTTTTTTTGTAATTCTTTAATTGATTTTACATTTTGTAAATTTATCCATGTTAGGAATTTTCCAAAATCAGCTACATGAATATGGCTGTCTATAAAACCTGGCACAACTGTTTTTCCATTTAAATTAATTATTTTTGTTGCTTTTGAAACCAAGGAATTTATTTTTTTATTGGAATCAACTTCAACAATTTTGTCTTTTTTTATGGCAATTGCTTCAGCAATTGGCTTAGAAATGTTCATTGTTAAAATTTTTCCATTTATGAGTACCATGTCTGCGTACATCAAATAGCGTCACCATGATTATTGGTAAAAGAAATTGTTGGGTTGTTAAATTTCTATTTTATTTTGTTTATTTAGTTTTTTCACCTTTAGGTTCGTAAAGACATGCTGGATCAGATCCAAAATAAGATCCTGTTAATGCATATGCTCTTGTTCTACAGCCTCCACAAAGGTTCCTTAATTCACATATTCCACATTTTCCTTCTAAATTATCTGGATTTTGGAGTCTCTGATAAAAATCTGAGTTCTGCATTTTATCCCAGAGTTCTTTTAGTGTATTTTCTTTTATGTTCCCAATTTTTAGGTCTTCAGAATAAAAGCATGGAATTACGTCTCCGTTCTCTAGAACGCTTAGGTAACCTCCAAAGAGGAAATATATACATTTTGCTGTGTGTGTTTTGTTGAACCATTCACAGAATCCATCAGGGTCTCTGTCTCTAAAGACTCTGATATAGTGAGGACAATGTATGTTGAAATCAAATTCAACTTTGTATTTCTTTTTCGATAGGTCATAAAGATGACTCAGGAAAGTTTCGTACTGTTTAGGTGTTGGCTCTAGATCCAAATGTTGTTTAGCTCTTCCAGTTGGAACCAAATGATTAAACCATACAAATCTAGCTCCATATTCTTCTGCCAAATTAACCACATGATCAGCTTCGTTTAGATTACGGTTTGTAATCGCCATTGATAGTCCATTTAAAATTCCTGCTTTTGAGAGCTTTTTAATTGCAGATAATGCTGCTTTGTATGCCCCTTTACCTCTCAAAGCATCATTTGCTTTTTCTGATCCATCTATGCTTATTGAAGTATAAACATTGTATTTGGCTAAATTGTTTAAAATTTCTCCATCAACATAGTATCCGTTTGTTAATAAACATACTTCGAGTCCTAATTCTTTTGCGTGAGCGATGAGTGTGAATATATCCTTTCGAACAAGGGGTTCCCCTCCTTTCAAGCCGAACCATTGAGATCCAAATTCATAGATTTGGTCAACAAGTCGTAATCCCCATTCTGTATTTAATTCATCAGGAGAGGGTTTTGTATTTGCATCTACATTACAATATAAACAACTATAGTTACAAGCTCCAGTGGCTCTCCAAGATGTAATCATTAGAGGACCTTGAAGTTTCTTTGGGGGACCAGGACATGCCATTTAAGATCAGATCCATTACAGATTGACACATGTTAGTATAAATTGCAATTTAAAAACGATTTCGTTTTTTAACTACAAGATTCTCTAGAAATATTTTTTTATTATTTTTGAAAATCATTCAAAATTGTCGACATACAAAGGTTATTATTTAGGGATTTTTATGTGTGCTATAATAATTCAGCATCTTATCAAGGAGAAACCTTTACATGATTTTGTTGATGACCACTGACCCTCCAAAAGAATCACCCTGGGGTCTAGGAAGAAGGTTTCTCCTTGATAAGATGCTGAATTATTATAGCACACATAAAAATCCCTAAATAATAACCT
>JARRMA010000054.1:0-11497 GCA_037386505.1 Candidatus Bathyarchaeota archaeon | reverse complement strand
CCTTAGCTGCTGCGACAACTAGTGCGCCTTCGGTTGTATCTCCAATAATTCTTTTCCCATCATAACTTATATTCGAGCACAAAGTGCTGGCTTTCAACAAAAGATCAAGAGATTCGTCACTTTCTGGATCGATCTTAGTTTCATTTTCAATAAACTCCCCTGCTGGTTCATATCCGGCACCTGTGACATTAATTGTTCTATTATCTATGAATATTTTTCGTACAGTCATTTCACCTTTTGTTAATGTACCAGTTTTGTCTGAACAGATAATATCTGTAGCCCCTAAGGTCTCTGCTGACGATAATTTTCTAATTAGGGCATTCCGTCTTGCTAATTCTCGAGCACCTAAAGCAAGAGCCACTGTTACTACTGCAGGTAGACCTTCTGGGACTGCTGAAACTGCGAGAGCAATTGCTGTTTCAAAAGCATCAATTATTGCCCCTATTCCACCTGTTCCAAGAACAAATATTTCATAAAGTTCAAGAGCAAAAATAATTACTGTAACAACTGCAATTATCATACCCAGTTTTTTGGCGAATTTTGTTAGTTTAATCTTAAGAGGGGTGTCTACTTTTTCTACAGATTGAACAAGTTCTGCAACTTTTCCGAATTGTGTTTCCATTCCTGTGGACGTAACTATGGCTTTCCCTCTTCCATATGTTACATGTGTGGCCATGAAAACTGAATTTTTTCTATCAGCCACAGGTGTTTTTTCATCCAGAACTTTATCTATTTTTTCTACAGACGTGGACTCCCCTGTTAATATTGCTTCATCAGTTTTTAGGTCTACAACTTCTAATAATCTAGAATCAGCTGGCACTCGGTCTCCAGCATCCAGAAGAACAATATCACCGGGCACGATGTCCTTGGATGGAATAAGTTGTTCCGATCCATCCCTTAAAACTCGGGCTTTAGGTGCTGTTAGCTTTTTCATCGCTTCCATAGCTTTTTCTGAACGATATTCTTGTACAAAACCCACAACTGCATTAAGAACCACAATGGCCCCAATTGTAGCTGCATCTATATACTCTTTTATTTCCCCAGTTGTGCTTGTTAGAGCTATAACAATTGAGATTGTCATAGCAATTAGAAGCATTATAACAAAAATATCTTTAAACTGTCCAAAGAATATTTGAAGGGGATTAATGCCTTCTTTTGATATAAGTTCATTAGGTCCAAACTCCTGAAGTCTTCTTTCAGCTTCCTCAGTGCTTAACCCATTTTCATTAGCTTTTAGTGATTCTAGAAGTCGCTTTTTTTCTATTGCATGCCATTCCTGATCCATTTTAATCCCCTGTCATAATGATGCCGAGTTTTAGAAGGTTTAAATTAATTAATATATTAAAAAGCATTTCTTAACTTCAGTTTAAAAATGTTCTTCTATTTATTATGATGTTGAATGGTTTTTAAATAAATCAATAAAATATTTTTTCAAATAACTTTTTTTCAATATTTCAACAAAAACCTTAAAACAAACAAACTAGGACACTAATAAATCTATAACAAGGACGTGTAAATTAACTATGATAATTGATTGGACAATTGCCCCTATTACTGCATCAGCATCTATTCTGGTTGCAATCTATCTATATTTTTACATTAATAAACAAAGTAGTGGAACAGAAAAAATGAAAGAAATAGCTGGTGCCATACAAGAAGGTGCTAGCGCCTTTCTAAAAGTGGAATTCAAATATCTAGCAGCATTTGTTGTGGTGGTTGCTGTTGTTTTGGGGATATTTCTTAATCCTATTATGGCTGTAGCTTATGTTTTTGGTTCAATATGTTCTGGCTTAGCAGGGTTTTTAGGTATGACTGTTGCTTTGAAAGCTAATGTTAAATCAGCAAACGCTGCAAAAGAGGGACTAAATCGAGCTTTTCCAATTGCTTTTCGTGGAGGAGCCGTTATGGGGTTGTCTGTTGTTGGATTAGCTCTTCTTGGTTTAAGTGCTGTTTATGCACTAACTAATAACCCGAACATTGTGCTGGGTTTTAGTTTTGGGGCAAGCGCTATGGCATTGTTTGCTAAGATTGGTGGTGGAATCTATACCAAAACTGCTGATGTTGGTGCTGATCTTGTAGGCAAAGTAGAGATGGATATTCCTGAGGATGATCCCCGAAATCCTGGAGTTATTGCTGATAATGTTGGCGACAATGTTGGTGATGTTGCTGGTATGGGAGCTGACCTTTTTGACTCATATGTTGCAAGCATTGTAGCTGTTATGATTCTAGGTGTTGCATTATCTAACATAGCTCCTTACACATCAATCTCGTTTGTTGATGTGCCACTGGTATTTGCGGGACTTGGAATTGTTTCATCAATTTTAGGTGTGGCATTAGTTCGTGTAGGAAAAAACGGGAACCCTGGAGGTGCTCTCAATATGGGAACATACTTAACCTGTATCATTTTTGGTGTGTTAACTCTTGCAGTATCATATTACATGGAGATAAATCTCGGAGTCTGGGCATCAGCAGTTATTGGATTGATTGCAGGAGTAGTTATTGGAATCACGACAGACTACTTTACTTCAATCGACAAAACTCCAGTCATAAATACTGCTGAAGCATCGCAAACTGGTTCTGCAGTCAACATAATTACAGGTTTTTCTTATGGTCTGCTTAGTATATTTCCACCACTCTTAGGAATCGCGATTGCTTCTATTGGTTCATATTCAGTAGCGGAGATGTATGGCATTTCGGGAGTATACGGTATTGGTATGGCTGCTGTTGGAATGTTAGCCATAGTTGGTATGATTGTTGCAGGTGATGCATATGGTCCTATCGCGGACAATGCTGGAGGAATTGCGGAGCAGGCAGGTCTTGAAGAGGACGTTCTTGATATTACTGCCAGGTTAGATGCTGCTGGAAATACAGCAAAGGCCATAACCAAAGGATTTGCGATAGGCGCTGCGGGATTAACCGTTATTGCGTTATTAGCTGCGTTCCAAGAGATAGTTCAGAATGCATTACCGGGTACGATAATTGCTTTTGATCTAATGAATCCAGCAGTTTTGACTGGTGCATTAATTGGTATTGCAATTCCAGCAGTGTTTTCAGCTATGGTTATGCTTAGTGTTGGTAAAAATGCGTTTACAATGATCGAGGAAATTAGAAGGCAATTCAGGGAGATTCCTGGGTTGAAAGAGGGAAAAGAAGGAGTTAAAGCAGATTATGCTGCTTGTGTTGACATAGCAACTAAAGGTGCATTGAAAGAGTTGATTTTGCCTAGTGTTATGTCTATTACTGTTACTTTAGCGGTAGGATTCATTGGTGGAATACAAGCTCTTGGTGGTTATCTGGCGGGAAGCATTTTTTCAGGTTTGATCTTCGCCTTGTTCATGTCTAATGCTGGTGGATTATGGGATAATGCTAAAAAATATGTTGAAGCAGGAGCGCTTGGTGGTAAAGGTTCAGATACTCACAAAGCTACAGTTGTAGGTGACACAGTTGGTGATCCATTCAAGGACACCGCTGGACCGTCATTGAACACATTGATTACAGTTATGTCTCTAGTCGCGTCAGTGTTTGCTGAAGTTATCGTTGCTTATGCGTTAATAGGAATAGTGTAGAATACGATTAAATGGATGATTTCCCGAGGAAAGTCCACTCCTCGGTCGCAAATCTTTCTTTTCTAAATTTTTTAGCAAACTTTTGTTCGTATTTTGTAAGTTTTCCCTCAAAGAATTTAGCGTTAAGTGTTTTTGAGAAACCTTTGATTAATGCACTACATGCTTCATTTGTAGAAAAGTCTGAACCAAGTTCTTGTCTGACTGAAGTCAGTTTTCTCTTTGATACCTCTAGTACATCGTTAAGTGTTTTTGCCCATGGAACTTTTAGGAAAGTAAACATTTTTTCAAGGTCTATATCCAAAAGAAATGTTCCATGTTGTAAAAGTATCCCCTTTTTTGATGTTTGAGCATTTCCTGAAATTTTTTTACCTTTTATTGCAAGATTAGGACACCGTTTAGGATCTGGTGGACGGTACTCTGCTTCAGCACCCAAAATTTTTACTGCTTCATTGAGTCCGTTACAAATTTTTTGGTATGCACAAAGCATATCAAGATCTGCACAATCTAGATCACTCAATTTCGCAGTTATGCTATAAGTTATTTCTCCATTTTGGTCGTGATACACAGCTCCACCCCCTGAGATTCTTCTAACTATGTCTATGCCATATTTTTTGCAGTTTTCTAAATGAATTTGCTCTTCTATTTTTTGAAAACGCCCTATAGAAACTGCTGAAGGTTTCCATGTGTAGAAACGAAGAGTGTTAGGTATTCTGTTTCCGATTCTTGCTTTCATTATTGCCTCGTCAATAGACATGTTTGTGAAAGCATCATAGACTTCAGGTTTGAGTAATCTCCAAATAGCCATTGCACAACCTCAGAAGCTAAAAAATATAGATGAATCATTTAAGTAATGTTGCTTTTCAGTTTCTCAGACTATTTTTTTCAATAAACAGAATTTATTTTCATGGATGCAAGATAAATTCCAATTATCATTAGTATATAATTGGTTGTTGGATTGAGCGTAACTTATAAGAAATCACTATACAATTGGTCATATGTGAGGTGCAATGCCTAAGAAACTTACTTACTCTGAAGCTGGTGTGAACAGGAAAATTAGGGCCAAATCTAAAAATGCACTTTCCTTATTGAAACAAACTTATACCCTTGGCAAATATGGTAAAGTTGTTGAGCTACCCTATGGTAACATCTTCTATATCGGAGACCGATACCTAGATCTGGTGATTGAAGGTGTTGGAACCAAGGTCCTCTTGGCACAGTTAGCTGACAAATACGACACCATCGGAATAGATGGTGTCGCAATGGCGGTTAACGATGTAATACGATCCGGTGCTAAACCATTAGCTTTAGTTGACAACTTTCATGCTCATATTTCAGACCCCGACTTGGTTGCAGAATGGCTTCGAGGAATAGTAAAAGGTGCCCAAGAATCTGATTGTCCAGTACCCGGAGGAGAAATTGGAGACGTAGCCGCAATAATAAATGGTATAGTTGAAGGCAAAGGTTTTGATTTGATTGTCGCAAGTGTAGGGGAAGTTACAGCTGAGAATATAATTCTTGGATCTGATATAAAACCTGGTGATGTTGTTGTGGGTTTTAGAAGTTCAGGTGTACACAGCAATGGTATCAGTCTTGTAAGAAAAGTTTTATTTAAGCAATGGGGCGGAAAATTTGATCCCTTAGATATTCCAGATGGCTTCGATAGAGAAATCGTGTACGAAGCCTTAGAGCCGACCAGAATTTATGTCAAATCCTTTCTTAATACAAAGGAAAAGATTACAGTGAAGGGAGCTATCCATATCACAGGAGATGCGTACGTCAAATTTAATAGATTCATGAAATATAGCAAAGGAATTGGTTTTGAATTTAATAACTTTAAACCGCAACCGATCTTTGAGCTAATCCAAAACACGGCTCCAAGTATTGGAGGAACGATAACAGATGAGGAAATGCTGAAGACTTTCAATATGGGTTGGGGTTTTGCTGTGATAGTAAATAAGAATGAAAAGGATGATACCATCTCAGAAATTGAGAAAAGTGGTATAACTGCTGAGTCAATCGGAACGGTAACAAATACCGGAAAAATTGTTGCTAACTTCAAGGACAGAAAATTGATGCTACAATAGTAATTTTAATTATTTATTTAAATTTTTAAATAGATAATCTTTAAATTTTGCATTTTTCACTAACAATAACAATGTATCGCGCAAAAATCGAAGTCAGTCTCAAACCGGGACATTCAGATCCTGAAGGAGAAATGACTACACAATCATTAACAGAATTAAAATTTTCCGCCAAAAAAGTCAACGTAAGCAAAGTGTATACAATAGTTTTTGAAGCTGAAAACCGACAGAAAGCTGAACAAACAGTGGAAGAGATGTGTCGAAAACTCCTCGCCAACCCGTGGAATTGCAAACCATCGGGCAAACATGGTCGGAACATTGTTACCACAAAACCTTTAAAGGTAACATAAAAACGTCAGAAGGTACAATTCGTAGTCTTTTCAAAACATACATTACACAAGCAACAAAAGAATTGAATCCTAAATGGTGCATTTCAGTTTTCGAAGATAATGCAGGCATCATAGAATTCGATAGAAATTATGCAATTGCAGCCAAAGTTGAAACCCATAACCATCCTTCAGCAATTGAACCCTTTGGCGGTGCAGCAACTGGTACAGGTGGAGTAATACGTGACATTCTTGCTGTATGGGCAGATCCTATAGCGTGTACAGATGTACTCTGTTTTGGTCCTTTAGATTATGATTACGCCAAGCTGCCTTCGGGAACAAAGCATCCGTCATATGTCTATCGGGGAGTGGTTGCGGGAATAGGAAGTTATGGGAACAATATGGGGATTCCAACAGTCAATGGAGCGATATACTTTGATGAAAGCTACGTAGGTAATGTGGTAGTATATTGTGGTTGCGTAGGGCTTCTTCCAATAGATAAATTCAAAAAAGATACAAGAGCAAAAGATATTGCAATCCTTGTAGGTGGAGAAACAGGAAGGGATGGGATCCACGGTGTTACATTTGCTTCTGCTGAGTTAACCAAAGAATCTGAAGAAATCTCTAGACCAGCGGTCCAAATTGCAAACCCTATAGAAGAAGAAAAAGTTAAACGTGCAATAGTCAGGTTAAGAGATGCAGGTTTAGGGTCAGCTATAACAGATATCGGTGGGGGTGGAATAAGCTGTGGAACAGGGGAGATGGCTGAACGTTCAAATCTTGGAATTCATGTTTATTTAGAAAAAATTCCGCTTAAATATCAAGGGCTATCACCTTGGGAAATCTATATCAGTGAATCCCAAGAGCGAATGCTCCTCTCAGTTCCGGAAAAGAATCTAAAGAAAGCATTAGAAATTTTCAAAACTGAAGGTGTAAAGGCAACGCCTATAGGTGAATTCACAACTGATGGAATTCTAAAAGTAACGTATAACGACCAGATAGTAGCTGAACTAGACTTAGACTTTGTTTTTAACCCCCCAAAATTTTTGGGAACAACAGATTGGAAACCCCCAAAGATAGAGGAACCAAATTTTCCCGAACCAAAAAATTTGACTGAAGAGCTTTATGGATTGCTTTCTATGCCTAATATTGCCAGTAAAGAATCGGTCATAAGAACGTATGATCATGAAGTTAAAGGTAACACCGTTCTAAAGCCGCTGCAAAGTAAGTATGGGGGACCAAATGATGCTGCATTACTGAAACCTCTCGAGGATTCATGGAAGGGGTTAGTGATCTCCTGTGGAATGAATATTGGTTACGGAAAGATCGATCCATATTGGATGGCAGCTTCAGCAATTGATGAGGCACTGCGAAATAATATTGCTGTAGGTGGAAGAAGAATCGCCCTGCTCGATAATTTTACTTGGGGAAATCCACAGAAATCTGACAGATTAGGTTCGTTAGTTATGGCGTGTAAAGCTTGTTATGATTTCGCCAAAGGGTTCGAAGCTCCATTCATTTCGGGAAAAGATAGTCTTTATAACGAATCACCAATGGGGCCAGTCACTCCAACCTTGCTTATCACAGCAATCGGAGTAAACCCTGACATACGAAAAACTGTATCCATGGAATTGAAGCAACCTAGAAATAGTATTTACATTGTCAATAAGACTTATCCTGAGTTGGGGGGCAGTCATTATTACCAAAATAAAGGATATCTTGGAAATTCTGTACCTAAAGTGCGAATTAAGCAAGCAAAGAAGACAATGGACCTTATTACAGAATCAATCGATAAAGGTTTCCTTCGAGCCTGTCACGATTTGTCAGAAGGAGGCTTAGCTGTTGCATCAGCAGAGATGGCTTTTAGCAGCGGTTACGGATTAGAACTCGACCTTCAAATGGTACCTCGAATTAAGGAAGTATCTAGAAACGATTTTGTTCTTTTTTCTGAATCAAACAGTAGATTCCTAGTAGAAGTTTCAGAAAGACATAAAGAATCTTTCGAGGAGCTGATGAAAAACGTTGATTGTGCTGAGATTGGCAAAGTCAAAAAAGAAGATACCTTTTCTGTTATTGGTTTGAACGGTAAGCAGCAAATCCAGACTAATTTAGAGGATTTAAGAAATAGTTGGAAAGGCACTCTGGGAGCATAAAAACATGAAAGCTGAAGAGATTCGCGTTTTGGTCATGAGAGTTGGAGGAACAAACTGTGATGCTGAAACAAAACGAGCCATCGGTGAATTGAATGCAGAGGTAGAGGTCCTTCACTTTAACGAGGTAGCTAAACGCAACAATCTACTAGATTATGATGCTCTTGTTTTTCCAGGAGGATTCTCATACGGTGACTACGTTAGGGCTGGAGCTATATGGGCAACTGGAATATTAACAAAGCTTCGAAAAGACCTGAAACAGTTTGTTAAGGAAGAAAGACCAATTCTTGGAATTTGTAATGGTTTCCAAGTATTGGTCGAAGCAGGATTATTACCCGGTTTTGAGAATATCAGTGAAGTTCCTGAAGCAACTTTAGCTACAAACATTCCAATCGGTTACCGATGCAGGTGGGTTTATCTCAAGCATGAAGGTTCTGGAAATTGTATATTCACAAGAAAAATACCAAAAGGTATGGTGTTAAATATTCCTGTGGCTCATGGGGAAGGGCGATTTCTGTTTTTAAAAGAAAATGAGAAAAAATACTTGCAGAAACTTTACGATAATGATCAGCTAATTTTTAGATATTGTGGTAAGGATGGTAAATATCCAAATGGTGAATTTCCCATCAATCCTAATGGAGCATTTCACGACATCGCAGGAATATGTAATCCATCGGGAACAGTTTTTGGTCTAATGCCTCATCCTGAAAGGGCATTTTATGGTTGGCAACTTCCTGACTGGACAAAGAAAGAAACGGTGCCAATATATGGCGACGGAAAACTAATTTTTGAGTCGATGATAGACTATTTGAAGAAACGATTTTAATGATCTTCGAGGTCCACCAGTTTAGGCAGTCCCTTTCTGGCACCCATCATAGAGACGCAACGAGATGCAACAAAGTTTCCAAGCATTCCACACATATACATGTCTTTTCCATTAATCAACCCATAAATAAAACCTGCATTGAAGGCGTCACCTGCACCAGTTGTATCTATAACGTCTACATTATATGCTTCAATCAAATGATTTTCTTTTCCGTCAGTGACATAGCATCCCCGTTTACCCAGTTTAACCGCCACTAATTCTGCACCTAACTTCAAGAAAGTCTTAGCGCCTTCTTGATAGTCTTCTCCTGTGAGCTGATTAACTTCCATCTCATTGGGAAAAATTGCATGGCTTCTTTTGATTATCGGTTTGTTAGCATTCAAACCCTTTCTTGCATAGATTGCTCCTGGGTCAAAGCACACTTTCATATTGGGGAACTTGTTTATGAGCTGTTTTTGTGCGTTGAAGGGTTTTTGGGAAACGAAAGATGATAGATGAATGACTTTTGTATCTTCGACGTAGTCGAGATTTATTTCATTGAAATCTAGCTGGTCATTGACTCCGGGGTCAACGTAAAGTGCTCTATCTCCTTTTATGTCGATGAATCCCATAACTGTGCCGCTTCTGCCACTTTCTGAAACTCTTACGCCTTTGGTGTTAACTCCTTCTTTTCTAAGATCTTCTAGGAGAAATTTGCCTTCAGTGTCAGAAGCAACTTTGCCAATAAAACCGGTTTTAAGCCCTAACCTAGATAAACCTACTATAGTATTTGCTGCTGAGCCTCCACTTGATACCTTGGAGTCAGTTACAGATGCTTCAAATATATTCTATGTTTTCCAAGTTTTCCCTCATAATTTCCAGCAGAGACTTTTACTATACCCTTCACATTTGTGACCGTTTGAATTCCCGTTTTCATAGCTTCCTTCACTGCTTCCATTGATATTCCATTGATGACAATTTCAGGAATATATTTCACACCATTTGGAACCATCGAAGTTTTTCCTAATTGTTTTTTTATTGTGGCACAGTATGGATGATTGGTTGTTGGTCCAATCAGAGGAAATTTTGTTTCAGGCTTTGAACCTGCAGAGCAGATATCGAATGGAGTTATTACACCGTCTATCTTGTGTATCGCAGCCAAGGCTTGTCTGCCTCCTTCATAGACTGCTTTTTTGGTTTTGCACATGTACCAAAAGTTGGCACCCATGACTCCTTTTGCATAACCTAACTCCTTTTCTATCAAAAAGTTGGAAACCATCAATGGAACAGCAATCATTTTTCGTCCATAACGGGTTTCGGTCCACTCGAAACCATCTCCGCAGTGGCCAATCAACTCCATCATTCCAACTTTTCCCTCAAAATTTGATAAGGCGTCAAAGATTGCAGTGAATGGTTTTACAAGAATATCTTGTCTAATTCTGAAGGATAATTCGGACTCAAACTTTTTCATATTTACCTTCAGAGATTTACTTTCATCAATACCACCCCAAAATTGCAAAATAGCACCAATTCGCCCATCAGGAGTTTCCTTTTTGTTAAGATACTTTTCTATTCCGCCCTCAATTCGGCCAATAACTATAGACGGTGTAGCTGTAGCATCGTGTGCAGCTCTCCGTAGAACTTTAAAGTTATCCGCTGTGATAATAACTCTAGAAAATATTCCATCAAAAGCTTCTGCATATGTATCCTCGATTTGAGCCTTCATTAAATCCCCATAAGATGTTATCCCAACTTTCCTATATCCTCTCCTCTTACTGTCTTTCTGAAAACGCTGCTTTCGCATATCAATTGCTCTATTGAATCAGGTTTTACAATTTCAAACTTGGGAAAAATCCTACCAAATAGTGAAGACATCCTATTCCGTAGCTCTTCACTAACACAATACTTTTCAAGTCCAACTATGTCCCAACACCTTACCAATCCTGTGGCTCTTCGTTTTCCTTTTTTGTTGAATACTTCTGCTAGAACTGAGATCACAGTGGCATCCTTAGAAAGAAATGCGACATTTGATTCTTTTATAGAATAACCATTACCATTAAATGAAACAGCCAAACCACCATTCTTTTTTACTAACTTTAATGCCTGAACGTCGGTTATGCTATCGCCTACATACATGACTTGATCAAGGTTGCAGCCCAACATTTCAACAATATTCTGTACTGCTTTTGCCTTTTCTTTTCCACCGACAGGATTAACCTCAAGCAACATTCTCCCTGATTCCATGTTACAAAATTCTTCCCAGAATATCTCATCTAATCGTCTTACTGTTTTTTGATCTATACTAGAGAATTCATTTATTGTATTGGCATTTTTGGGGATGTCAATCATGGGTAATGTCGCTATCTCTTTTGCTAACTCCTTAAGTCTTTGCGTTTCTTCTTCGGGTATCTGATATTTGTCCATTTTCAAGCGTGTGCAATAAGTATTCTCAAAGGGAAAATTAGTTAATTTACACAACGCAGTAATATAATGTTCATAACTAGTGCTGACGATAAATGAAGGCATTAGTCCTCTAATAAAAGCTAACATATCTTTGGCACCTGGAACT
>JARRMA010000053.1:0-11200 GCA_037386505.1 Candidatus Bathyarchaeota archaeon | reverse complement strand
TTTTGGTGTTATATTTTATGAATTGAAAAATAAGATCAATAATCATTCGAGTAGATGATTGATTATATGATGCTTGATCATGAACGAATTCTTTGAGTTTGGGGTTAAAATATTACGATACGTCATATAGTAAAATTTTAACCCCAAACTCAAAGAATTCGTTCATGATCAAGCATCATATAATCAATCATCTACTCGAATGATTGTTGATCTTATTTTTCAATTCATAAAATATAACACCAAAAATATTCCAAATCTGAATATATAGGCGACGCGATTGGATAAAAGAGAATTAACTTTTTTTCTTGTCATCATAGGTTTATTGATTGGACCTTCTACAATAATCTATTTTACACAAAATCAAAATAGTAGAATTATATCAGGCGAGTTAACATTTATCAACGTGGTATTTTCTGGTTCTAATTCTATAAACGTCACCGTTATCAACACAGGAACTGAAACTGTTACTATCAATCAAGTAAGAATCAATCAAACCACAATTTCTTCAGCAAATTGGACATTAAACTCTAATAAAGCAGCAATTATTCCAGAAACAGTTGACTATATAGAAATCACTTCTCCTTGGACTGCAGGAAACAAATACAATATAATATTCTTTGCAAGCGACGAAACAATCCTTGGATCCTACACCAAAACAGCTTGAACAATAAACTGCAGGATCAAAAAAATCAGCATAAAACCAAAAAACATTATCCAAACGTTTACAAGCAAAATAAACGTTCTAATGATTAAGCTCTAATCTTTTTTCTGTAAACACTATTAATTATTATCAAGGCTATTGAACCAATACAAAGAACACTTGTCAAAATTGATAGAAAGTTAGAATAAAAGAGATTATACAATCCCAATCCAATAAAACAGGTAATTAACCAAATTTGCTGAATAATTCCTGTTGTATTATTTTCTAAATACAAAGGAATAGACCACTCAGTTTTGTTTCTGAAATTATATAAAATTATAAATCCCGAATAGAATACTACTGGCAAGAACAATACTAGTTTAATCCAATCATAAAAATAAAAGAAATTCAGTGTTGTAACTGCTCCCAAAAATATAACAAAAAATAGATAGAAAATAATAAAACCTTTTTTTCTTGATTCTATTTTTATTTTTTGAAAAATTCTACCAAAATAATAAGACATCACGATTAATGCTAATGATATCGTTGCAACAAAAATAAACAAATTAATATATGATTGATTAAAAGTCGGAATCAAGTTTAATTCAAAGAGAATTGCATTAACAAATTCATTATATGCCAATTGTGCTTCTTCAAAATCTTCACTAGAACCCAAAATTCCATTAACATTCATAAATAAAACAATACCAACATTTTCAGTTGGGTACTCTCTACCAGCCATTACTGCAATTAATCCTGGAGCACTGCCCCCATGTCCCCCAAAATTGTCAGTAAACTGGCTCCATCCTAAACCTTTTGAGATTTGGTTAAATTTGTAGTTACTTTCGTCTTGGATTATATTATTTCTATAAGAAGAATGCTGAACAATATCTTCGTGCATCATTTCAATAGTTGATTTTGACAATATCTGTTTTCCTTTATATTCCCCATCATTCAATTGTGCTATTAGAAAGTGCGACAAATCTGTCACAGATGTTTGTATCATTCGCAACGAATAAAGGGGCAATTCTATATTTGTACCAGATTTTCTTGTGTATGCAATTGCATAGTTTTTAGAGACACCAGAACCATTAATGATTGTATCAGCCATTTGACAAGGTTCAAAAATATGCTTTTGTAAATATTCCTCAAATTCTAGTCCTGTATTATATTCTATAATGTATTGCAATAATTTGAATCCAGTATTAGAGTAACTATATCTTTCATTAGGCTTGTAAAGCCACATATTTGAATAGTAATTATATCCTCCAGGTGAAAAAGATTCATTGAGATACTCACCTAAACTCATTTCTAGGATAGATGGATTATTGTCACTTCTATATTCTGGGGTGAAGTATCCATTAGTATCCCAATAAAATTCATATTTAATTTCTGAAGCAAGTCCAGAGGTATGAGTTAATAACATTTGGACAGTAATTGTATCTTCTGGAAAATCAGGATGTTTTACCTCAAACGGCAGGTAATCACTTACATCTTTATCGAGCTCAATTAATCCTTGCTCATACAATTGCAGAATAGCGGTTCCGATAAATGTTTTTTGTATAGAGGCAACCGGAAATATTGTGTCCATAGCTGTTTGGTCACCAAATCCTTTTGTCCAAACCATTTGCGTATCATAGGTTATACCTATATGGACTGTGGGAATGTTGTGGACAATTCTGATGTTTTCTATTTTTTCTTCTAGCGATATAAAATCTGATTTATATGCCAATACTTCTGCTAGATTAGTTACTAGCAAAAATGAAATAAAAATTAAGATAGATTTTCTAACAATCTTTTTTGACATAAATAGAATTTAATAAGGTATCAAGTTTAAATTTTGACCTCAAACTCAAACATTGTGATCTTAATAATAGATAGTTTCACTCTTTTCTCTCCCCTATCTTTTATGTCGTTTTGACATTAGCCTTATTTTATGTTCTAATGTACAGGTTATGCCTCAGAGTGGATATTGTTGAATAAGGCAGAAGCTAAGCAGCTTATAGTTCAAAGGTTAAATCATATTCAAAGGTTGGCAAAACAGAAGAGGTTCTCTGAAACTGAGTCATTACTAAACAGCAAGTATGTTTAAAGAACATTTTTTGGTTGGTTGATATTTTGGGTAAGACTGTTCCCTCTTATCGGGTAGCTTTAGAACATGAAATACAGCTATGGAATATGTTTGGAACTGAACTATGTTTGTTTTGAATGATTTGAGTTTATTTTATTCTTTTTTTAAGCACCAAAACTGTTAGAATGACAATGACTCCAGCGATTATTGTGGCTATACCGATAAACTCTGGCACTGGAGGCGCATTAAAAATGTTGGTTTCAATAACGCTATAGGAGTATTCTGAGGTAGAAGATTCGGGTTGAGACTGAATTATTATTGAATTTGACTCTAATAAAATTCCTGAAGCTCTGTCATATACATAATTAAGGGATGACTCGTAGTCTGGTGTAACAATGTTAAGGTCAAGAATGTTTACACTTCTGCTAACTCCCAAATAGGTTCTGTCTTCAGTTTTGTTAAGAGAGTAAGTGTTCAAAGGAGGGATAGCGTCACCCTGCATTAAGTTGGCAGCAATAATTGGACCTTGAGTACTCGGAATTCCATTCTCCTCTCCTGTTTGCACATTCCATGTAGTTGATGTTCCATTACCTGGAATTGGGTTGCCGTCTTTAAATAAGCCCGTAGAAAGTAAAGTCACTTTATTATCGACCACGTTAACAACTTCTAGTTTTAGCCAATCATAATCGTTAAAAGATTCAAAACCAGGACCAATTCCCACAAAATTTCCATATATGACATAATTTCCTTCTGCAACTCCAGGAATGTACTGTTGTGAAAAAACAGAACCCACTAACGCAATAAAAACAATTAATATAGAAAATGGTGTTATCAACTTATAGTTTAACAAAAACAAAGTCTCCTTTGTTGATAAAAAGTTAAACAACTAATAATATTCAAAAGTATTCACCATTAAAACATCTTTTTTATGAAGAGTAGTTTTTCATTATTTCTTGTCTCTTATTTAATTGTTCTAAAAGAACTTCTCGTACAATATCGCAAGCTTTGCTTATTTTGGGGCTTGATAACCGATAAAAAATATTTGACCCATCTTTTCTTGTTTCAACAATTTCTCTTTGACGCAATAAAGCCAAATGCTGCGAAATATTAGATTGACTAGCCCCAATTGTTTCAGTTAATTCGTTAACTGTTTTCTCTCCATCTTTTAGGATGTGAAGAATGGCAAGCCTAATGGGATGAGCCAACGTTTTTGAGATTTTTGCCTGTAATTCGTAAATAGTCATGTCAAATTTTGGTTCTGCCATAATTGTTTCCCCCACATTCGAATATACTAATATTATTTTTCACCTACTTATTATTTCTATTATTAAACAAAAAAAGAAAAAAAGGTTTTAAGTGGATTTTATTTCGCATCTTAGTTTACTTCTATTTCTTGAATGAATGTTCCATGCCAGTTATGATACCAGACTTGTCCAGTATAGCCGTTTACACTTAGCATTCCGTAAGGTGTCCCATCAAACTCGACCATTACGTGGTAGTAGCCGTAGAATGGTGTTGCTTCTTCAACTGTAGTTCCAGGGTAATATGCGTCAAGGAATTGCTGAGCATATGTTTCTGCTTGAGATTCTGATATTGGCATCGCAGGTGTAGGTGCTCCAAATATTCCGCCTAATATTCCGCCTCTCATCATACCGTATTTGGTGTTCCACATCATATTTGGTCCCATCTCGGGATAGATGCTGCCTGTGTACTTGTTTACTAGCAGTTCGAATGCACCGATTCCTGTGCTCTTTTCGTAGACTTGAACATAAAAGTTCGCTGAATACTCTTCAACTTCTTTCACTGCTAGATCTGGATTACCGATCGAGTTAACATAATTTTGTCCGATCGTTATTGCGGTTTCGATGTCAATTGGATTACCGTTGTAGGTGTAAGGTGAATTGTAGCCATATCCATAGTTGTTGTATCCGAATCCACCCATGCATCCTCCTCCGAATTGGTAGGGATACACTGGTTGGTAATATTGAGGTGCGTTTGTGGTTCCTTCTGTTCCTGTTTGGGGTTGGAAAGGTTGATACGTAGGATTATATGTTCCGTACGGTCCGTAACCGTAGGCTCCGCCCATTCCTCCACACCACGCGTATGCTGAAGCAGCTAGAAGTGATATAGTCATAACTGCAAGGGTTGCGGTTAACAATATTTTCAGGTTTTTCATTTATTCACCTCCGATCTAAATGATATTAGCATATTCGAATTATATTATAGTTGGCTGAAACAGTTTTGAAACGATTTTGAAACAGTTTTGAAACAGTTATAAACTTCTGATGAAGAGACTTTCGAATCGAATATGACAACATCATCATATTAGAATATTATAATAAACACTTGCTTATAGGCTTTATGTTTACGACCAGAAATCAAGTCTAACTAACAAAACATCAAAGAATAACCTAAAACACATGATTAACTATATCTTCAAAACGTTCATCTAGCAAAACTGCTATTTATCCATTAAATTTTGATCCTAAACCCCAAAAAGCTAAAGTAATTTCAAATTATTTACTATTTACGTGGTTACAGAAAAAATGGAAGAAACGATTGCAAATCTTCGGTTAAACTATGAAAGGTTCAAGAGAAACGAAAAAAGCGCATTAGCTGTTAGAAAAGAAGCATACCTAGTTTTACGTAAAGCACAACGACAAGGAAGAAAAGATGTCGTAGACGAAGTCGAAGATATTCTTCTAGACTTGGAGTCATCCCTACAAGAAAGTAGATGCAACTGTAGCAGAAATTGTAACTGCTAAATTAAATTTTGTTAAAAAAACTTTGTTGCATCATATTTCACTTCTTTAATTTTGAAATTCGATTTACAAATATACTTCAACTTTTTTGTTCGTTAGTTGTTTTACAGTAAATTAAAATCAAAATTTAATTTCACCATAAAAAAATGTGTTTCAAAAAAAGAAAAAATGTTGTTGGGGTACTTACCAGCCCCAGCATCCTCTTCCATAAATGCCTGTATATTATCCCTGACTTGGAGTTTGTGGAGTATAATAGTATCCCGGGTTTTGTGGTTGCTGATTTAGGTTTGAACCAGTGTTTGGTTGGGTCGAGGGAGTCTGTTGATATGGATAGTATTGTTGATTTGATCCTCTGAAGCATCCACCTAGCCAACCCCAAAAACCCTGATCTTGAGCCATTAATGGATCAGCCCACCACCAACCAAAAAGACCGATTAAGCCTAAGCCAACCAAAACAACAAGGTCCTGTAAATCACAAATTAGACTTTGATAAGCTTCTGCCCTTAACGCTCTTGAACCAATTTTTTTGGCAATTCGTGTTTTATAAAAAAATAGCACCGTCATTAAGACAGCACTTGAAATTGTAATAAAAATACCAACTACACTTTCACTTGGCTGCGCAAAATAACCAAGTAATGTAGCTATAGATTGGAAAATAATGAATGCAGAAAGTAAAAAGAAGGTTACTCCAATTAGTCTAAGAGCTGTTCTTTCTGTTGTTGCTTCTTTGTCTTGTCTTTCTTTCCAAAAACGCCATAACATTACTGCACCTGCAAACAACTCAATTATACTGTCTAAACCAAAAGCGAGCAAAGCCACACTACTAGCAAGCAATGCGGCCCAAATAGCAACTGTTGCTTCAAAAACATTCCAGATTTCACCAATCCAAACAAAAACCAAAGCCTTTTTTCTAAGTTCAGAATCTGAATGCAACAATTTCACCAAAATAAGATTAAAGTAGGTTACGTATCATTAAACATAATTAAATATTATTTAGTTTAATTGGTAAATTACAGAAAATCATTTCTAAAAAAATAGATAGTTTCACTCTTATCTCTCCCCTATCTTCTAATTCGATTAAACATTAGTCTTATTTTCATTTTTTAGCATACCAAATTATTCTCAGAGATGTTAACGTTGAATCAGAAAGAAAGCAAGCAGATAATTATTCAGAGGTTAAATCATATTCAAAGGTTGGCTAAGCAGAAGAGGTTCTCTGAAATTGAGTCATTACTAAACAGCAAGTACGTTTAAAGAAAATTTTTTGGTAGGGTTGATGTTTTGGGTAAAACTGTTCCTTCTTATCGGGTAGCTTTAGAACATGAAATACAGTTATGGAATATGTTTGCAGCTGCTTTACGACAAGATGACAGGGAAGTTTTTATTCAGTTAATGGATATTTGCCGAAATTATGCTTCTGCAGCAAGCTGTGCCGTTCGTCCAGTACTTTTTGATGCCATGTCTATGTCAATGGTTCTAGATCAGCAAAAGAACATAAATCGACTACAAAAAATGCTACAAGAACTACAACTCAAAAACGACAATGAATGCATTAAAGTTGATTATGATTTAGTTGAAAAAGCAAAAACAGCACTAAAAGACTTAGATCTACCCTTCTTAAGTGTAGAAGATTTTGTTCAACAACAATTAAAAAACTTAACCGAACAACACGAGGACTGGAAGCAACAACAAAAATGAGAATTAGAATCAATCAAACAGGATCGTTTATTCAAGTTTTTCTTTGATTAGTTTTATCAGTTCTTCAGTTTTGACTGGCTTTACCAAGTAGGCCGTTGCTCCGTGATCCATAATTTCTGTTGCATCTTCTATAGAAGGAAAACCTGTGATTACAATCTTTTTCATGTCTGGATATCTTTTTAGTTTGAACACTAGATCTTTTCCATCAATATCAGGCAATTTGACATCAATTAAGGCCAAATCATATTTTTTTGTTTCAAGTTCCTCGAAAGCTTCCTGTCCAGTTTCTGCAACATCAACGCTAAATCCTTCCTTTTGAAGAATACGTGAAAAAACGTTAAGGATAAAATTATCATCGTATATTATTAGGATATTTTTTTGTTCCAAAAATTATGCAGCTCCATTCTTAAGTCGGTAACTTTATTGTAAAAGTACGAGCAATCTTATTCAGAATATTGGATTCCAAATGTTCCTTTCACCAAAATTTAGTTTGCTTATTTTCAGGCTTTAAAAAGAATCCTTGCTTCTTCAAAATACGCGAATATAAATTATATATGAATTTGTCGTCCTCAATTATGAGGTTATTCTTTTAGATTCTCATTTTATTCCTTCTTACGCTCTAAGGGAAATTCTAAAGTAAATTGGCTACCTTTGTCAACCTCGCTTTCAAAACTTATACTCCCATTCATTGCTTCCGTTAATTTTTTTACTACTGCTAAACCAAAACCTTGTCCTTTTGATTTTGTTGTAAAAAGAGGAGTAAATATCTTTTTTTGGCTACTTTTTGATATGCCGATTCCAGTGTCTTTAATGCTCATTAATGCATTGTTATCCCGCAAAATAGCACTGATAGTTATTTCTCCTCCATCAGGCATAGCTTGAAACGAATTCATTAAAAGGTTTGTAAGAATTCGCTCTAGATAAGATCTGTCTAAATTCAATTCAGGAAAATTAGTTTCAATAGAAACTCTGACTTTAACATTTTCTGGAATTGAGAGTTCGTGTAACTGGTTTTTCACAATTTCGTGAAAATTAATTTTTTCTATGTTGGGTTTTAGATTTTTAGCAAAATCTTGGAGGTCCACAACTATTTTGTTAATATAAAATAGTCGGTTTTGAATGGTTTTTAGGCTCTGTTCCATTATATATTTTTGGTCTGAATCTGGCATTTTGTCAATTTCTTTCTTTGCTAGATATAATTCGCCTTCTATTGCTTGTAGTGGATTTCGAATATCATGCCCGACCATGCCTGCTGTCTTGCCAATAGTCGCTAAATTTTCAGATTCAATTAGTTGACTGGTTTGTTCTTTGACCTTTTGTTCCAAGTCGCCAGTATAGGATTGATTTTCTTCTTCTAGTTTTTTAAGTTCTGTGATGTCAACTAAAGATATAATAGCGCCTCCAATTTTTTTATCTTCAGTTAAGTACGGTTTAATTCGCATTTGATACCATTTGCCTTGCTCAGTTTCTATATCTTTTCGTATTATTTCCAAATTATTTAGGACTTTGTTAAGCAGTTCTTTAAGGTCCCTTATTGGAATTGGAAACCGAATTGGTATAATTTTAAGGAGGTTTTCGGCGGAATCTGTAAACCGTCTAATCTTAAATTCGTTATCCACAAGAATAACCGCTGAATCTATTACACCCATCAAGTTTGTTAGGTCGCTGTTTAGTTCGCCCAATCTCTGGTTACGGTCTTTAAGCTCATCATTTAATGTTTCCAATTCTTCATTGGCTGATTGTAATTCTTCTTTTGTTGTTTCCAGTTCTTCGTTTGTACTCATCAATTCTTCATTGCTTGATTGGGCTTCCTCTAACGAAGAACGTAACTCTTCGTTAGTAGCTTCCTGTTGTTCAACTATCATCTGTAAAGTCTGTTTTGTAGATGCTAATTCGTCACTAAGATCCTTGATTTGTTCATCTTTAGCGGTTTCCATTTCAATGGTAGATGAAAACTTCTTTCTGTCTATTGATACTAATTTTTTTGGTGTTGTTTCTTCAAATACTACTAGGTAAAATGCTTCTTCATTTTTAGGAATTGTTAAGGGTTTGATTTTGATTTTTACTTTTTTTGATTGTTTTTCATCTTTTTCGAGAACGATCTCCAAGATTTCTTTTTTATTTTTCTTTGCTTTATAAAGTCCAGTTTGAAGAGTTGGTCTGAGATCTTTTCGAACTATCTTTGTAGCTTTTAGGCTTGCCACACCAGAGTCGATGCCAATAAAGGGATGCACATCTCCGCGAAAGATGATTACTTCAAAATCATTATTTAACAAAATTGATGGCGGGGTATATTCGGATAATAAAAGATCATCCATTTCATGTTGCAACAAAGCAAGAGTATCTATTTTTACTGGTCTTTCCGACTTAGAGTTGTTATAAAGAATAGGTTTTTCTAATTGGAATTCTACTCTTGGTTGTGCTTCTTTTTTCTGGAAAACTAAACCTTTCTTCGTTAAAGGTTTAAACAAATATGTATATTTGCCAATACTTTCTGATTGACCTAAGACAAGATAACCGTTTTCTCGTAATCCATAGTGCAGGATGGGGATTATTTTTTCTTGAAGTCTACTTTCAAAATATATAAGAAGATTACGACAAACTATCATATCCAAATTTGAGAAAGGTGGATCGATTGTTAAATCATGTCTTGCAAATATGCAAAAATCACGTATTCTTTTTTTAACCTGATAATTCCCATTTACTGAGATAAAGAAACGGGTCAATCTTTTTTCTGAAACATTATCTTCTATTGTTTTTGGATAAATAGCTTTACGGGCTTTTTCTATAAATTTATTATTCGCATCTGTACCAAAAATTTGGATTTGTTTGTTTACAATATTTTTTTCTTCAAGGTATTCCTCAATTGCTATTGCTATAGAAAAAACTTCCTCACCGGTAGAGCAACCGGGTACCCAAACACGTATAGTTTCTTTTTTATGATTCTCTTCGACTAATTTAGGGAACACTTTTTCTTTTAGAATAGCAAACGTGTTGGGTTCTCTAAAAAATGATGTTACTCCTATTAGAAGATCATCAAATAATGATTGTAGCTCTTCCTTGTTTTCTCTAAGAAAATCTACGTAATTTTTTCTATCTCTGATTTTGTTTAATACCATCCGTCTATTGATTCGTCTATTTGTTGTTGATTTCTTGTAATTAGCGAAATTTACTCCAAACACCGCTCTCAGTAGAGTGAAAATCTTTTGATTACTAGTGAACTCTTCTTTTGTAGATTCTTCTATGTCTACAATTTTTTGACGAGATATTTTTGGATGATTGGCGATATTCATTAGTTCTTCTGCAATAACCTTCGGAGAAAGTGAATAATCAACAGTCCCGGCTAAAATTGCATTTCTGGGCATATCTTTGTATTGCGCAGTCTTAGGATCTTGTACAAAAGTTATTCCACCTTCATTCTTGATTGCTTTAAGACCTTCTGTTCCATCTGTACCAGTTCCAGATAGCACCACACCAATAGACTTTATTTTCCAATCAACTGCAAGAGATTCCAGAAACTTGTTTATTGGTTTTAACGAAAAAGTTTTGGATTCAAGATTTAAAGTTCCTTGGGAAATAGTCATCATTTTCCCTGCGGGCATCACATATACATTGTCTGGTTTGACTTTAGTTCCATTCTGAACTTTTTTGACTTCCATTTTTGTGTGTCTTGATAATATTTCAGGCAGGAGGCTTTCCTGATCTGGAGCAAGATGCTGTACAATAACAAAACCTAACCCAGGTTTTTCTGGAAGATTCTAAAGCAATTGTTTCATTGCTGCTAAACCCCCAGCGGAAGCTCCTATTCCCACTATTGGAAAAAGATGCTCATCTGATTTTTTTGCTTCAAAAACTTTCACCAGAGAAAAGCTTACCATATAAAGTTGCAATGAATATCATATAATTTTTTAGGATAAATATTTGGATATTGGTAAAACCATAGTTTTGATATTGGCGCTAACGTCAACAGATTCTAATCATAGAAACTGGAAGTTATGTTGCATTTCCGTTGAAACAGAAAAAAGAGCG
>JARRMA010000052.1:0-6612 GCA_037386505.1 Candidatus Bathyarchaeota archaeon | reverse complement strand
CCTTGTTTAAAGAGTAGACCAGAGTCACCGACAACCTCTGGACAAGCCCCAGAATTAGAGGCAATAATCGGACAACCAAAAGCCATAGCTTCAAGTAGAACTATCCCAAAAGGCTCATTAATTGAAGGAAGAACAAATAAATCTGCTGCACTATAACATTTGTCTAGATCCTCTTTTCCAATATATCCAAAAAATTTTACATAATTTTCAAGACCTAACTTTTTGACTTTACATCGAATACTTTCTTCGAGTATTCCTGACCCAACTATTAATAATTTAATATCCTTATGCTTATTCAAAATATAATTAATCGACTGTATTAGTGTAAAAGGACTCTTTTTCGGAATTAGCTTGCCCACAAAAAGGACGATAAAATCTGTTTCTTTATATCCAAGTTCTTTTTTTGCCCATTTCTTATCAAAATTCTTGATAACAGATAGATCGATTCCATGATAGATAACTTCCGATTTTTTTCTATAGAATATTTTATCTTATCAAAAAATCTATCACGAGATCTAGGTTCTGGAAAGCCATGCAATGTTAAAACAAAAGGAATTTTAAATAAAAATTTTGAAATTACAGCCAATAGTCCAATACCTGCAAAATTTGAATGTATTAACTGAGCATTACTATTAAAAAATCTGAATAGAGACATGGGATTTGGAACAAAATGTTTTAGTGTTAAAAAATATTGATTCTGTTTTAAATCATTTTTTTGGTATTCAATAGAAGGCGCGATAAAATATGGTAAGATATTAAACTGATTATCAGGTATTTTGTTAATCAAATTTTTTGTATAAGTAAGTACCCCACCATAAGTATTACTAATTATTAAAACTACGTAAGGAAATGAACCAGACATTGTATTTATTTTATATTTAGAAGACTTATTTTAAGTGTAAGGATGCAGATGCACCACTCACTAACGTGTATTGTAAACGAGATTATCGGTTTAATAGAATTATTTGGTTTAATGTATTCAAAGGATAGAGAGGATTTTTTTATTTTACAATCAAAACGGGACATGGAGTATGTTTTGTCACCATTTCACTCACACTTCCCATAAGAAGATGAGCTAAAGTAGAATGTCCCTTTGCACTCATAACTATCAAAGAAAAGTTTTCTCCCTTAGCAAATTTTACGATTTCGTGACCAGCATTACCTGATCCATTTCTCAATACATAATGAGCGTCTGGACATGTATCTTTAATCAATTTTTCAGAATTCACTAAAATCATTCTACCCACTTTTTCGAGAGGTTCTATCTGAAAAACTGCACTTTCACCAGTATAGGGAACTGAAACAACATGGATAATAGTTATTGAAGCCCCTACCTTGTTGGCTAACCAACAAGCATATTTGAGACCTTTTTCACTATTTTTTGATCCATCAACAGGAACAAGTATTTTATTTATCATAATTTTTATTCACATTAAAATAATTAGTTTGAACCCCCTATAAGCTGTATTGTTAAAAAATTTTCATTGCACTTTCATTGAAAAAATGTTCCAAAAATCAAATTTTAAGAATTTAAATAAAAACCTTAAAAGTTGATATCTAATTCAGAGTAGTTAAATAGGAAAAAGAAATCTTAACTTTGACGTGTTGTAGTTATTTTTGATAGAAAATCACTAATAGGAAATGAAAAATGAATCTTACAACAAATAAACTAAAAATATATCTAGCAATATTTGCAGTCCATGTTGCAATTACTGTTTATGTTGTTTTTCAGAGTCTTGCTTCTGAATCATACAATTATGCTTTAGGATTAATTCAAGGAGTGATAATTTCTGGTTCTTGGGTAATTACTTTAAAATGGTTCCATGAAAATGTTTTCCGTGAACTGAAAAAACTAATTGCATTAATAGAAGTTGAAAACCAATAGAAAAATAGTTCAATTTGAAATCTATAAATCTAATTGAATCAAAAAGAATCTATTTATTATAAGATCTATTTTTTTAGTATTTTATCATGTTAGGAGTTGATTGAATACTTTAACTATGATTATTCAAAATGCTCCTTATGGAGATGAAAGAGTTTGGAACGCCTTTAGACTTGCACAGGACCAAAAAAGATCAAAAACTACCAAAAGAGTATTACAATCTAGAAGTGATGCTTAAAGACCTATTAAAAAAGGTGCAAAAGTAGTCTGTTGCTCCACATGTTTATCTGCAAGCGGACTTACTAAAAGTGAACTTATCGAAGAAGTGGTAGTAGGGACCACTGTCTGGGACTTGGCAAGAAGGATTAAAGAAAGTCAAAAAGTTTTATCATTTTAACCCATTAAGATAAGAATATTCACTATTCCTCTAATCAGTTCTTATAACAAAGAAATTGAATTAATTGTATAAATTAAAATCAAAGTCAAATTAGAACAATGAGGAATTACACTAGTTGGGACTGAAGCTTATTATAATGAAAATCAAATAGATTCCTAGTAAAGTAAGTCCCTCGCGTTTCCTTATCTTTGAATTTTGTAACATATACCCAAATACAAGGTTAGAGATTAATGAAAAAACTATCAAATCTGAAAAAGCTGAAATATTAACATTAAGAGGAGCTAAAAGTAGAGTTACCCCCAAAATCAAAGTGATATTAATAAAACAGCTTCCAATGACATTTCCTAGAGCAAGATCAATAAAACCTTTATTGACTGAACCCAAACTTGTGACAAGTTCTGGAAAACTAGTTCCAAGAGCCACAATAGTAGCTCCAACAATTACAGGGGGAACACCTACACTTAGAGCTATAAAAGAAGCTGATTCAATAATAAAATAAGCAGAAGCAACAACTCCAAATATGCCTATTAATGATTTGATGATGTAAATTCTTCGACCACCTTTTTCTGCAGTGTCAGAAATTTGTTCGACAGTTTCTCTTTTCTTTACGAGATTATACATATAATATATGAAAAGAAGAGCTAGTAGAAAACCAACAATTTGACTTGCATAACCGACATAGAGCAAAATCAATGGTACTATTGACGCAACAAAAATTCCAAAATTGAGATCTCCAACTTCTTCTCTGGCCATTTTTGTAAAAAATCCTGCACTTTCAGGATATTTTATTGCCATTATTAAAAATCCTAATCCCAGAATTAAGCATATATTAATGATATTTGATCCTAAAATGTTGCCCAATGAAATACCTACAGCATCCGGATTCATTATAGCAAATATGGCTACAAAAAGTTCAGGTAATGAGGTTGAAAAAGCAACAAGTAGAAAACCAACTTTTGTTTTTCCCAGTCCAGTGACACTTGCTAAATTAACTGAATTAGAGATAGTCAAGCTGCTGGACCTAATTAGAACAATCAATGAAATAATAAGAATTATTATATTTCCAATTATTCCAAATTGCTCTATCATTTTTCTAGGGCCTCTTTTAGTTTATGAGTTTATAGATAATAGGGCTTATTAAGAAATCGAGTAGTGAATATCAAAAACAGCTAAAACAATTTAAATGATGTCGTGAGTCGTAAGAGTTAAATAGTTTTAATACAAATATTTTGTGAACTTAAATGAATACAAGAAACAGAAAATGCAAATTTCATAGTAACAAGAAAGCTCTGAGTCCAGTTGTTGCAGCAATTATACTCATCGCAGTAACTGTAGCAGTTTCAATAGCAGTCGCAGCATGGATGGGTTCACTGACGATCGGTTTCATGCAAACAAGTGAATTGACCATCACAGATGTAGATTTTGTAGTTGATAACTCAGAAAATGGACAAATCATTGTTTTTGTGACAAACTCAGGAACGAGTAAATTTACTGTCAACAGAATCAGAGTAAATGGTGAAAACGCAAATGATTGGTCATTTGAAAATTCTGAAACAGTAACTCCAGGAACATCTGAAATATTTACAATAACGCAAGAAGTATCAGCTGGAAATAAATACGCAGTAAGCCTATACGACATTGATGGAACAATGATAGGCGCTCATACGGCTACCGCATAAATTAAGTTAGTTTTTAAGTTAGTTTAACACCAAATCTTCATGAAAATTTGCTAGAATAGAAATAAATATCAATATTCAGGTAGAAAATACTATTAATTATAAACCTTTAAACCAAATCTTCTTTATTACAAAAATATCTTAATAGCGTGTGCTTTTTATTTAAGATATGTATACTCAACATAGGGGAGAAAATGAACAATCCTATTCTAAAAAACATTAAAAACCGAAGAAACAACATTAGATTTGAATCAACCCCTATTAATGAAGAAAAGTTAAATGCAGTGCTAGAATCTGGACGATGGGCTCCTTCTTGGACAAATTCCCAACCTTGGAAATTTATAGTAATTAAAGATAAGGATACAAAAGAAAAATTAAGTGTTGTCTCATCTTCTTTCTTTGCATTAAGCATAAGAGAAGCTCCAGTTTGCATTGCAGTTTGTGTCAATCCAAAAAAAGATCCATTTCATTTTATTGAAGATGGCACAACAGCGACCCAAAACATGACTTTGGCAGCACAAAGCATAGGACTGGGTACAGCATGGATTGGTGTTTTTTCTTTAAATAATGAAAGAGAATCTACAGAAAGAAAAATGAAAGAAATACTCAAAATCCCAAAAGATTGGAGATTAATTTCAATTTTACCTCTCGGAGTTGCAAAATTCAAAGAAACCAAAACTCGTGTAAATCTATCAAATATAGTCGACACGAATTCATTCAAAAGTAGAGAAGAAGAAAAGAAAAAAGAAGAAATAAAGGAAATAAAATCATCTGAAAGTTCAAAAATCTTACCATCCTCAGCTCGAGAAATAGAGCCATCATTAGTTTAAGTTTTTTAAAATTTCCAGAATTATTAGGAGTAAAGTTATATTTTAACAACTAAATTCTAGAATAAATAAAAAGATATTAATTAAAAGTAATATACTTCTAGAATTTATTTTAGTTAATATATTTAATGAAAAAAAGCTAAATTTGATTTTTTACTAAAAAATAATTTAATATAATTTTATTTGTTCCAATTATTAGAACACTCTGTTCTGATAATTAGGATAATATATTCCCCATGTATTCATGTGATTTATAGAAGGTGAACGATATTCTTCAAAAAGAGGTTAAAAGAAAAACAAAAATTTACGGTGCAGCAGCAATATTGGTAGCAATAATTTTTTCTTCAATAATATTTACTTTAGGAACAAAACCAAACTTGATTCCATCCATAGAACCGCCAATAGCTTCAGCGATTCAAACTTTTGCCGATACAAATGACTTAAGAAATTACCTCGCCACTAACTCACAAAACCAATTTACAACTTATCGAGGAAGTCAATTGGATACACAATTCTTTCAAGAAAAAGGTTTAATGTCCCCTGAAGAACCTGTTCCTTCATATGCTATAGAGAGTGCAGATGCTTCATCTGGAAGTAATTCATTTTCAACAACAAATATTCAAGTCACCGGAGTAGATGAGGCAGATATTGTAAAAAACGATGGACAATATTTGTATGTAACATCCAACGATTATATGAAAAATAAGAATTATGTCTACATTGTTAAAGCTGATTCGAAAGATCCTAGAATAATATCAAAAATAACCCTTGAAAATAATACATACTTGGCCGGAATGTATCTAAGTCAGGACAGTAAACAACTTGTAATAATTGGAAGTGAATACCAATTTTTTGCTATGGACGCGGTTATTGAGAGAGCAGAACCAATGATTTACCCATATAACAGTGAAATCAATACCTTCCTAAACGTTTATGACATTACTGATAAAGCATATCCAGATCTTTCAAACAATTACACTCTTACGGGCAGCTATTTTAATAGCAGGATGATCGAAGATTTTGTATATGTCGTAGTAAGTCAACCCGCCTTTGTTTTAGAAAATAATGTTTTACCTTTACCGAGAGTTTACAATGAATCAATATCTTCCGAGATTGAACCAACTGATATCTACTATTCTAAATCAGAATCTTACAAAGATCTGACAAACAATTATTTCACTTACACCACAGTTGTTGGATTAAATGTCAAAGACTATGACTCAGATTTGTCCAGTATGACAATTCTAATGGGTGGAGCTAGTACAATGTATGTTTCGGTCGATAATATTTACGTAACTTATCCAACATGGACGGAAGATGGACAATTTACATCGATTTATAGAATAAGTGTTGAAAAGGATGACTTAGAATTTCAAACAAAAGGAAGTGTTCCCGGTTATGTGCTTAACCAATATTCCATGGATGAATACAATAATAACTTCAGATTAGCAACAACTTCACAAAGCGAAGAGTCAAGTAACAATGTTTACGTTCTTGATATGAATTTAAAAATAGTTGGTAAAGTAGAAAATCTAGCACTAGCAGAAAGAATTTACTCTGTAAGATTCATGGGTGATAAAGCGTATCTTGTTACATTTAGACAAATAGATCCGTTTTTTGTTCTTGATATGAGTGACCCGGAAAATCCGAAAGTTGCAGGTCAGCTTAAAATTCCAGGATATTCCAGTTATTTACATCTATATGATAAAAACCATGTGATCGGTTTAGGAATTGACGAAAACAAAGTTAAACTTTCGTTATTTGATGTCACTGATGTAGAAAATCCAACAGAAATGGCCAAAAAAATTATCTCTGGAGATTACAGCTATT
>JARRMA010000051.1:0-10433 GCA_037386505.1 Candidatus Bathyarchaeota archaeon | reverse complement strand
AAATTCTTTGAATTCTTCTTTTGGGATGTAGCCGTTCATTTTCACTAAATGTTTTGTTTCAAAAGATTTCTGTTTCATTGCTAGTGTATTCGAGATATTTTGAGTAGTCTCTCTTAAAGCAAGTAGCTGACTTTTATTTTCTTCTGCAAGATTTTCAAGAGAACTTAAAACAACTTTTTTATTTTGGAGTAGTTCTTTTATTTTTTCATCAATTTTTTCTAATGCATCTGCTGATCTTTTAGGCATTTCTTTAGGAAGATGAAAGTTCTTAGCATGATGGTTTTTCATGATGTCTGATATTTCAAAGTAATGTTTAGAAGATGACGCAATAAACACAAACTCTTCATTTTTAGTAATTAATGAATGGTAAAATATTATTGGATACGCTTCTAAAGCTGTTTCAAGTTCTAGTATATTTTTCGAAGAAACTGTTGCTACTACAACATTTATGAAATGTGTCTCTTCTAATACTTCAAGGTTTATTTTGAATCTCTCGAGTATTCTTAGCATACTTTGTAGATGTTGAAGATTTGAAATCTCATCCTCAATATTTTTAATTGAAATTGTATGAGCGTCAATATTCTTCTTTAATTTTGAACTTTCCTTTTCAACATTATCCAAAAGCTGTTGCCAATTTTCTGCATTAATTTCTAATTTAGGGTTTTCATCAGTTCTAAAAATATCTAATAGACTTGTCTTTTCAATATTAAGTTGGATGATTGCAGAGTTAAGTTTTCTAAATATAACATCGGTTCTCTTTAATTGTTGATCATAATGAAGAGCTTCAGAATTTTCTTCAATTTTTTCAATATGAAAATTTCCAAAATCATTTAGGACTTCTAATGCTTTATCAAAATCTCTTTTAATACATATTACAGAAGCTTTAGTCATCCTTTGTGGTCTCAAAGTCAATGCCAGCAAAACCTTGATTAGTCTCACTAAATTTAAACCTTGTTTAGGAAATTTAAATTGCATGCGATTGCTATTGGAACAAATGATATGGTTGCTGGTTTCAGACTAGTTGGTATTAGGGGTATTGTTGCTTCAACTGTTGATGAAGCTAAGCATGCTTTGCTTAAATCGATGGAGAATATTGATGTTGCGATTGTTATTATTAGCGAAACCTTTTCTACAAGACTAAGAAAAACTATTGATGAATTGCGTTTAAATCGCATAGCACCTTTAATAATTGAACTCCCAGGGAAACCCGAGTCTTCTAGCACAATTGATATGTCAAAAATAGTTGGAAATGCTATAGGAGTCAAAGTTTAGAGGCCTTAAAATGGCAAGTATAAAGCAGGGCTTAACAGCAATAGCAAATGAAATTTTAGAGGATGTAAAACTAGATTCAGAAAAAATTGTTCGTGATGCTGAGGATAAAGCTAGTAAAATTTTAAGAGAAGCAAAAAAAGAAGCTGAAAGTAGACGCAATCAACTTTTAGCTGAAACAAAAAAGAAATCGGAATTAGAAAAGAAAAAAATAGAGTCTTTGACAATTATAGAAATTAGAAACTCACATCTTAAAGTCAAAGAGAACCAAATTAATGATGTTTTCGCTAAAGCATTTGAGCGTTTGAAGAAATTTGTTGAATCTGAGGATTACTTAAATTGGTTATTACTAGCTATTGAAAAAGCTGTCAAAGAATTTGATTCTAATCAACTTATTGTATACTTAAATTCTAAAGATCTAAAATTATTGAAAAATAAAAATTTTGATCAGTTAGCTAAAAAGTTGAGAATAACTTTTTCTACTTCGACTTTAAACAATCTCGGAGGTTTTATAATCGAAACTCCAGATGGAAAGTTATCCCGTGATAACACTTTTGAAAATCGTTTACAAGCAATAAAATCTGATCTTCGAAATGAGATAGCAAAAATATTGTTTTCAAATGGAGGATTAAACAATTCAAATTAAAGGTACAATAATAGAAATAGCGGGTCCTGTTATTGAAGCAGAAGGTATGTCAAAAGCGAAAATGCACGAAATGGTTGAAGTTGGTAAAGAACGTCTAATTGGTGAGATAATTCGTCTAGAAGGAGATGTTGCAACAATTCAAGTCTATGAAAATACAAGTGGAGTTAAGCCAAAAGAAGAAGTTTTTGGAACTGGTGCACCTCTTTCTGCTGAATTAGGTCCAGGGTTAATTGGCACTATTTATGATGGCATTCAAAGACCATTAGAAGATATCCAAGAAAAAACTGGACCTTTTATTAAAAGAGGAACGAAAACTGAGGCACTTCAAAAAGACAAAATGTGGCAATTTAATCCGGTTGCAAAAATTGGTAGTGAATTAATTGGTGGAGATATACTTGGAACCGTAAAAGAAACTGAATTAATAGAACATAAAATACTTGTTCCACCTACTGTAAAAGGAAAAATTATTGAAATAGCCGAACCTGGCGAATACACAATCTCAGACACAATCACTAAACTCAAATCTGACGAAAAAAACATAAATTTGCAAATGTTCCAGAAATGGCCAGTCAGAAAACCTAGACCTTACAAGGAAAGACTACTTCCCAAAGAGCCATTAATTACAGGACAGAGGATAATTGATACTTTTTTTCCTATAGCAAAAGGTGGTACAGCAACAATTCCTGGAGGATTTGGAACAGGTAAGACTGTTACACAGCATCAACTTGCAAAATGGTCAGACGCTGATATAATTATTTACATCGGCTGTGGAGAGAGAGGAAACGAAATGGTTGATGTTTTAACCAGTTTTCCAAAATTAAAGGATCCTCGAACTGAAAGACCAATCATGGAAAGAACCATATTAATCGCTAATACAAGCAACATGCCTGTTTCTGCAAGAGAAGCAAGTATCTACACTGGAATCATGATCGGTGAATATTATAGAGATATGGGATATGCTGTAGCTCTAATGGCAGATTCAACAAGCCGTTGGGCGGAAGCATTAAGAGAAGTTTCTGGAAGACTAGAAGAAATGCCTGCCGAAGAAGGATTTCCATCATATCTCCCAACAAGATTAGCTGAATTTTATGAAAGAACCGGAATTGTGAAAACATTAGGTTCAAAAGAAAGAATTGGTTCAATTTGTGCAATTGGAGCAGTTTCTCCGCCTGGAGGAGATTTTTCGGAACCTGTTACCCAACATACAAAACGTTTTACAAGCGTTTTTTGGGCTTTAGATAAGGATTTAGCGGATGCCCGTCATTATCCCGCAATAAATTGGATACAAAGCTACTCTGGATATGTGAATGGACTTTCTGATTGGTGGGATAGTAAAATAAGTAAAGACTGGGCAACCTACAGAGAACAGGCTATGCGCATTTTACAAAGAGAAGATGAATTAAATGAAATAGTTAAACTTGTTGGACCTGATGCTTTACCTGATAGACAACGTTTAATCCTAGAAACAGCGAAAATATTACGAAATGTTTTCCTTCAACAAAATGCTCTAGACCCAATTGACACATATTGTCTTCCTATTAAGCAGTTTAAAATGTTGACAATAATTCTTGAATTTTATAATAAAGCTGAACAAATCATAAACAAAGGTGCACCCCTGTTTAAAGTAACAAATTTATCGGTTTTACCCGAAATTATGCGAATAAGAGAAATTCCAAATGAAAAACTTAATCTTTTGGACGATTTGGTCAAAAAAATACAATATCAATTTTCAGAATTAGAAAAAGGAGTTGAATAGTAAATATGACTAGCACTGGATTAGAGTATAAAGGAGTATCACGTATTTCTGGTCCAATAATTTTTGTTGAAAATGTTAAAAATGTTGGATATGATGAGTTAGTTGAAATATTCACTCCTTTAGGCGAAAGAAGATTAGGTAAAGTTCTTAGAGTATCGAAAAAAATTGCAGTTGTACAAGTTTTTGAAGGGACAACAGGCTTATCTTTAGCTGAAACGCGAATACATTTCCTAGGAAAAACCCTTGAAATACCTGTTTCAGTCGAAATGCTTGGAAGAATAATGAATAGTTTTGGAGAACCAATCGATGGTAACCCCGCTCCATTTTCAGATGAGTATAGAGATGTTAATGGTCTACCTATGAATCCTACAGCCAGGGAATATCCAAGAGACTTTATTCAGACGGGAATATCAGCGATTGATGGAACAAGCAGTCTAGTTCGAGGACAAAAACTTCCAATCTTTTCTGGACCTGGCCTTTCACACAATGAACTTGCTGCTCAAATAGCTCGTCAAGCTCAAATCAAAGGTAGAAAGGAGGAATTCTACATAGTTTTTGTTGCAATGGGACTTAAACATGATGAAGCAACATTCTTTCGAAGAAGCTTCGAGGAAACTGGTTCGATAAGAAATGTTGCTCTTTTTCTTAATTTCGCTGAATTTCCTACTGTGGAAAGATTAATCATTCCAAGAAGTGGCCTAACCCTGGCTGAATACTTGGCTTTTGAAAAAGATGCTCATGTATTAGTGATATTAACTGATATGACTAATTATTGTGAGGCATTAAGAGAAGTAAGTTCCTCTATGGAAGAGATTCCTAGTAGAAAAGGTTACCCTGGGTATATGTATAGTGACCTCGCAAGCATATATGAACGAGCTGGTCGAATAGCTGGAAAAAATGGTTCAATAACTCAAATGCCAATACTTTCTATGCCTAACGACGATATTACACATCCAATTCCAGATCTTACTGGATATATTACGGAGGGCCAAATTGTATTGGATCGTGATTTAGAACAGAAATCGATCTACCCTCCAATAAATGTTTTAACATGTTTATCAAGATTGATGAAAGATGGAATTGGTAAAGAAAACACTCGAGAAGATCATGCAGACGTTGCAAGTCAGCTTTATGCAGCTTACGCCCAATGTATCGAGATGCGATCATTAGCATCAATTATTGGCGAGGAAAGTCTTTCTAGTAAAGACAAGGATTATTTGAAATTTGGAGAACAATTCGAACATAGATTCTTAAAGCAAACTAAAGAAGAAAATAGGTCGATAGAACAAACCCTAGGAATTGCTTGGGAAATTTTATCTATTCTATCCAGAGATGAACTGACACGGATTCATACAGAATTTATTAAGAAATATTTTACAAAATCAAACCCCGAGGTATAATTCTCGTGTCAGCAAGAAAAGTAAGTCCAACACGTATCAATTTAATTCGGACAAAGAAAACATTACAACAAAGCAAATCAGGTCTTGATCTACTTGAACGGAAAAGGGATGTTTTAATAAGAGAACTTAGACATTTCTCATATGACGCCAAAAAACTTAGAGATGCGGTAATTACAGCTCTTTCCGCGGCTTATCAAGATCTAATTGAATCAAAAATAATTATGGGGTCAGAAACTGTCGATAATGTATCTTTAGCATTTTCGCTTAAAGAGAATTTTATTCTTGATCATCAAAGTATAATGGGTGTGACTGTACCAATTGTTAAACTTCAAAGAGATAAAGATTCGAAACCAGAATATGGATTTGCTGATACAAGTGTATTACTCGACCAAACGTTCAAAAATTTTTCTGACATCTTAGAACAAATTGCACAACTTGCAGAACTTGAGGGATCAATTTATAGGATTGCTGATGATGTTCAAAAGACTCAGAAACGTGTAAATGCTCTAAAGCATATTTTTATTCCAATGTATAGTGAATTAGTAAAACGTATTGAACTTGTTCTAGAAGAAAAAGAACGAGAAGAATTCATCCGTATGAAAACTGCTAAGAGAATGATTTCTAAATAAAATTTTAAAGAGTAGTTAAAAATGGAAAAAATGAAAAGGATCCTTATCCCTACAGATGGTTCTGGTTGTTCTTTAAGAGCAGCAGAAATTGGAATAAGTTTAGCAAAAATTTTGGGTGGTGAAATTTTTGCAATATATGCTATAGACACAGTAATTCTTAAAGAACTTACTAAGAGTATAGGTACCAAAGATGTTGAGAAAGAACTAAAAGAGAAAGGCGAACGGTACCTCGATTATGTAATAAACTTAGCTGAAAAAGAAGGTTTAAAAGCCGAAGCTATCCTTGCTAAAGGAGAACCATATGATCAAATTATTGATTTTGCTAAAACCAAATGTATTGATATAATTGTTATGGGAACTTATGGCAGGCGAGGAACAAAACGAATCCTGATTGGGAGCGTTACTGAAAGAGTGATTGAATATTCTCCTTGTCCCGTTCTAGTAGTCAAATAGGTAAGAGAATATAAAAGCTTTGAAAATGATATCCACAAAATAGCAGATAATCAAATAAAAAACATAGAAACCGAAGTTAACAAGATACGCAAAGAAGCAGAAGAAATAGGTGAAGAAGTAGATAACGCAATAAATGAAAAAAGCGTTAAAAGCAAGAAGTCACTTAAAAATGATGAGAAATAGTGTTCAAACGAAGGGAGTAAATTGAAAAAAAGAACAGCGATTTTATTATTTGTTATCCAATTCGTAATCATGCTCATAATTGCAGCATCGGCGGTTTTTGCCATGTCGCTTCCTCTTACTCAGCAAACAACTCCCACTACTAATGGTTCTTTAGATAGGGCAGCAATCGCCATTGCAGCTGGTTTGGCAGTAGGACTAACTGGTTTGGGTGCAGCAAAAGCTATCGCAGCCTCAGGAACTGCAGCAATAAGCGCATTAGCAGAGAAACCTGAAACATTTTTCAGAAGTTTTTTGGTAGTAGCGCTTGCTGAAGCAATTGCAATCTATGGATTAATTGTTGCGATATTATTATGGATAAGCCTCTAAATAGAGTTATCAAAATCATCCTCTAATTTTTACAAATACCTACGATCTGAAAAAAATAAACGATTTGTTACATTTGTGTTGCTTAGATATTTAATAAGAAACAAACTTAGGAAATACCATAATATTTGGATTCTTATTTGATCGAAGACATAAATTTATTGATGTTGAAATTGGACTGTTGATATAATTTTTATTATTTGAATATATGTGAGAAAATTACATTTTAATAAATGATTGAATGTATTTACTATTGTTGGTAAATTTTTATGATAACTGTATTTGATCCTGTTTGTGGAATGCCTTTAGATCCTGAAAAAACTGACTTTAAAGTTGATGTAAGAGGAAAACGATATTATTTTGATAGCGAACATTGTAGAGACACTTTTTTAGAAGGTTCAAAGATCGCCTATTTTTCTATGGAGATCGGAATAAAAAGCGAAATTCCAACTTATAGCGGAGGTTTAGGGATTCTAGCAGGTGATACCATAAGGTCTAGTGCAGACTTAAAAATTCCTTTAGTTGCAGTTACTCTTGTTAGTAAAAAAGGTTATTTAAAGCAAAAAATAACTGAAGATGGAAAACAGATAGATTATCCTGAAAATTGGGAACCTTCCGAATTTTTGTATCCTTTATCCTCTGATGTGAAAATTGAAATTGAGGGTAGGGAAGTCAAAGTTAAGGCTTGGCTTTTTGATCAGCAAAGTCTGACTGGAGGAGTTGTTCCAGTATTATTTCTTGATACAGATGTTGATGGAAATACAAAAGACGATAGAGAAATCACTTCTTTTCTTTATGGAGGTGATGATGAATATCGATTGAAACAAGAGATGGTTCTTGGAATAGGTGGTGTTAAAATTTTAGATGTTCTAAATTTTAATATCGGAAAATATCATATGAATGAGGGGCATTCTAGTTTACTCGGTTTGGAATTATTAAAAAAGAATAACATGAATATTAAAAAAGTAAAAAATTCCTGTATTTTTACTACACATACACCTGTGGAGGCTGCATTTGACAAATTTTCGTATAATCTAGTCAGTGAATTGCTGAAAGATGATTATCCGATTGATGTTCTCAAGAAATATGGGGGTGATGATAAACTGAATATGACTTTGCTGGCATTAAATCTAAGCAAGTATACAAATGGTGTAACAGAAGCTCATATGAAATACTCTAGGAAGTTATTTCCTGGGCATTATATTCGAGAAGTAACGAATGGAGTACATTCTTACATGTGGACTTGCAATCATTTTCGTGAATTATTCCACAAAAATATTCCAGGATGGGTAAATGAACCCGAACTTCTCGTAAGAATTGATAAAATTTCAAATGAGGATATTAGGGAGACACATCTTGAAGCGAAACAAGATTTAATCGATTTAGTGAAAGAAAAAACGAATGTGAAGATGGACATTGATACTTTGACTTTTGGTTTTGCCAGAAGAGCTACAATGTATAAACGTGCGACATTAATTTTTTCGGATTTACATCGACTTAAAGAAGCTTCTGATCGAGGAAAAATTCAATTAATTTTTGCTGGAAAAGCACATCCTAAAGATGAAGCGGGAAAAGATTTGATAAAAGAGATCTTTGATTACAAAAACAAATTGAAAGATGAAATTGAAATTGTTTACCTTGAGAATTATAATATTGAAATGGCTGCTAAACTCACGTCTGGAGTAGACGTTTGGCTAAACACTCCTTTGCCTCCATTTGAGGCTTCAGGAACAAGCGGAATGAAAGCAGCACATAATGGTGTGATAAATTTTAGTGTTTTAGATGGTTGGTGGATTGAAGGTTGTGTAGAAGGTTTTACGGGATGGGCAATTGGACCCCAACCTAACGAGCCTATGACTGAGCAGGAGAGAAGAGTCCGAGAACTTGAGGATCTTTATAGTAAATTACAATATCTTATTGTTCCTAAATTCTATAATGCTAAAGATGAATGGGTGAGAATGATGAAAAACTCGATAGGTAAAGTTGCTTATTATTTTAATACCCATAGAATGATGAGAAGATATGTAACAGACGCTTACCTGTGATTTTTTAGAATTATGTCTCTCTCCAATTTTTCTTATGAATAAATTAATGAACTTTGATAGATAATGATTTGAAAATAAGTTTTTGAAGGCATTTAAGAATTTAATCAATATAAAATATTCCTAGACGATAAGAATATACCCAAAAATAATTTCTGAAAAATTAAAAAAGCTGATCTAATAGCTTATCTTTTTTAGTTTAACACTCTTTATTGCTAGTTGGTAGATGGTTTTGTCTATTTATGTAACGAAAGCTAATGGAACAACCCAGTTATTTAAAAGAGAAAAAGTTGTAAACACGTGTCTTAGAATGGGGGCAACTAGGGCGGTTGCTGAATTAATCGCTTCAAAAATTGAGACAAAAATCTATGATGGAATAGATACACGAAGAATTCTTCAAATGATTTTCAGATATTTAAGAAAACATAAACCTGTTATTCGGCATCAGATTGACTTAAGGAAAGCTTTGAGTTTAATTAATTCTGCCCCAGAATTTGAACATTATGTTCAATTATTGTTAAACGAGAATGGCTATGAAGTCACTCCAAATCAAATTGTAAAAGGAAAATGTGGAGAACATGAAATTGATGCTATTGCAAGAAAAAATGGAAGAACCTGTTTAGTTGAAATTAAACATCATTATAACTATCATACACCAACTGGTCTTGATGTTAGTAGAATTTCTCGAGCTATATTTGAAGATGTTACTGAAGGATATGAACTTGGTTTAAATGATCTAAAGATTGATTTTTCGATGATAATATGTAATACAAAATTGTCTGAACATGCTAGACGTTACGCTGATTGCAGAAGAATTAGCCATATTGGATGGGGGTCACCAAAAAATAGTGATTTACAAACAATGATTTCAAAAAAGGAGTTGTATCCTGTCACTCTTCTAAAAAAACTAAATTCCCACGCAAGACATCAATTAACATCTAATCATGTCATATTGTTAAGAGATTTAATTGAAAAAAATCCTTCAGATCTAAGAAAACTCACAGGAATTTCTAAAGAAAAGCTTCAAGCTATCATTAAGAATGCAAGAGAGATCCTATTAGAAAAATAATGTTTTTACTTTTTTTGAGTATTGCATGGGAACATTTATTTGGAACTTTATTATATCTTAATATACCTGATAAAAATGCTGAGAGAAACGCTTCACTGTGCAGACCCTCAATGTACAGATTTAATGAGACTTGTTTTCAAAAACGAACGTTTCATTGGATATCGTTGTCTTCTAAAACCAAATACACATAATTTTAGATATAATATTGACCATAATTTATGGGAAAAAATAATAATTAATACTAAACCGATAATAGGTTTTAAAGAATCTCCGTATGAAATCTGGTGTGAAGAAGAACCTACGTTCAGATAACCTTTCTTCTGAAAAAAATTTCTTTTTATAGAATCAATATTCTTCTGTTTTTTGCGAATCATATTTATGTGAGTCTACTAATCTGGACTGTTTAAATATAAGAACTCGAAATTAGAAAGGTTAGAGGACAGAAAACATGGGTTCCAAAGCACCGGAAGGAGAACTTGCCGCAAGAAAATTGCTTGCAAAACGAAAAAACTTCAGATGGAAAGACGTCTACTATAAACGTCGAATGCTAAGATTGGATATCAAATCAGATCCATTAAAAGGAGCTCCTATGGCCAGAGGTATAGTACTTGAGAAAGTTGGGA
>JARRMA010000050.1:0-6216 GCA_037386505.1 Candidatus Bathyarchaeota archaeon | reverse complement strand
TGGGGTCTGTCCAATAGCAATAATTGCAGTATCTACATTCATGATAAATTCTGAGCCTTCAACAGGAATAGGTCGTCTTCTACCTGATGCATCAGGTTCGCCAAGCTCCATCTTGATGCATTCCATACCATTTACCCAACCAGTTTCATCACCTATGAACCTAACTGGATTATTAAGCAATTTGAATATGATACCTTCCTCCTCTGCATTCTCGACTTCTTCCTCACGAGCTGGAAGTTCTTCTCTAGAGCGGCGATAAACAATATAAACTTCTTCTGCGCCTAATCGCAAACTACAACGAGCAGAATCCATGGCAACATTTCCACCACCAATAACAGCAACCTTCTTTCCGATACGAATAGGAGTATCATAATCCGGAAACAAATAACCCTTCATTAAGTTAACCCGAATTAAAAACTCATTAGCTGAATAAACTCCACCTAAGTTTTCTCCGGGAATCCTCATAAATCTTGGAAGACCAGCACCACTTCCTACAAAAATTGCATCGAAACCATTTGCAAACAATTCATCAATTGTATAAATTCTTCCAATAGTATAGTTGGTTTTAACATCTACACCAAGTTTCTTAATATATTCAACTTCTGATTGAACAATTTCTTTGGGTAAACGAAACTCAGGAATTCCATACATTAATACACCGCCAGCATAATGTAAGGATTCAAACATTACAACCTCGTGTCCTAATTTGACCAAATCAGCAGCTGCAGTGAGACCAGCAGGACCAGATCCAACAATGGCAACTTTACCTTTAACAGTAACTTGTTCTTTTTTAGGAATTGTCACTCCTTTTTTACGTTCATAATCTGATGCAAATCGCTCTAATCTCCCTATAGAAATTGGGTCACCCATTTTTCCAATGACACAAAACTTTTGACATTGATTTTCTTGAGGACAGACACGTCCACATACAGCAGGTAAACTGTTCTTTTCTTTTAATTTTGCACTAGCACCAAGAAAATTCTTTTCTTTAATTTCTTTAATAAAAGCAGGAATATCGATATCTACTGGGCAACCCGTTACACAACGAGGATTTGGGCATTGTAGACAGCGTTCTGCTTCAGCTATAGCCTGTTCTTCATTATAACCTAATGCTACTTCATAGAAATTGTGAATTCGATCTAAAACGTCCTGTTTTGCCATTGGTGTTTGATGTTTTCTTTGTTCCTTATCCACGCTTTACTCCTCCTGGAAGTTTATCATATATCATAGACGCCATCCTTTCCTCGGGTAAATATACGCGTTGACGATTGATTAATTCATCAAAATCCACTTCAAGTCCATTAAATTCTGGTCCATCCATACAAGCAAACTTTGTTTCACCGCCTACTGTTACACGACATGCCCCACACATTCCAGTTCCGTCGACCATAAGCGAAGCCAAAGTTACTAGAGTTTTTAAATTATATGGACGAGTAAGATCAACTACCTTCTTTAGAAGGGAAACTTGTCCCATGGCCACTGCATGATCAAACTTTTGATCTTTAAGAATATCTGCCAAAAAGTCTAATCCCTCATGTCCTTTCGAACCATCGTCTGTGGAAACATAATAAACATCACTGATTTCTTTAAGCTTATTTTCATAAACCATGTCATTTTCTGTTCGACCGACAGCAACAATTACAAGTTTATTTTCTTTCTCACGAAGAGCTTGAGCAATATAATATAATGGTGCACACCATACTCCACCCCCAACAAGTAAAACTTTACCAGAACTACTTAGTTCAGCTGGGTTACCGAGTGGCCCTGAAAGATCAGTTATCGAATCTCCTTCAATTAGTTTTGCTAACTTCTTTGTGGTTCTGCCAACAGCATGAAAAGCAATTGAAACAGTTCCTTCTTTAATATTAATTCCTGCTATTGTTAAGGGTACACGTTCTCCTTTTTCGTCTAGACGTATAATGACAAATTGACCAGGATTAGCTTTTTTAACAATATCAGCTGCAGTTAATTCTATCATGTAAATGTTGGGTGCAAGTTCTTGTTTTGTTACTATTTTATACATTAAATACTTACTCCTTTTTATTTAGTTATTACCTCGGTTTTAGGAATTGAAGAAATCTTCTTCTTGAATTCTTCTAACTTCGCTTTAAATTCTCCTGGATATTTGGGACTAACTCGATAACTATCGAAATGGTTTTCTAAATTATATTGCTTAAGGACGACTTTTAAGGCAGAGAAATTTCGTTCACCCAAATATGTTCCTTCTTCAAGCTTGCACATTTCTTCGGGACATATGACAGCCATAACTCCATCGTATCCCACAGTTAATGCTTCTATAACAAGAAATGGATCAAAACCTTTGGCGCATGGAAGCTCTATAATTGTAATATCATCTGTAAGGCATCCTTTTTGTACTTCGTCCAAAGCAGAGAATTCTGACCATTGGCAAACAAAGAGTAAAACAGCTGGTTTTCCCTGAGCTTTAACCTTAGCGGCTTTGCTACTACAATTTCTAATTATTTCAGATAAGGGTTCAAACTCATAGCCTCTGAGCTCGATAGCTTGATGCGGACAAACAAGAGCACAAGCACCGCATCCCATACAATCTTCAGTTTTAATTTCTGGGGTACTAGCATCTTTCCAAGTGATTGCATCATATGGACAAATAAAAACACATTTACCACAGCCAACGCACTTCTCTGTATCATAAACAGCTTTCAAAGAATTCTTTTTAATTATTAAGTTATTTGGATCATATCCAAGAACATTTACTGTATCTTTTAAGAGCTCAAATCTATTTATTCCAATTTTACTCCCTTTTTTGAATCGACAAAAATCCTCTTCACATTGGAGGACAAGAATTTTCTCTACACCAGCAGCCAAGTTGTTCAGGTAGAATTCAGGTGGAATTCGCCCAACACAAGGCAAACGGAGGGAAACATAATTGTCCAAGTTTTCATCTTTAAGAGTATCTTCTATGTTTAAGGTGACAGGGTTGCTGCCTCTACATTCTAGAACTAAATTTTTTGCGTTTTTTTCAGCCATCTCAGATTGAACTTTTTTGGTCAACGAATCAACATCGTAATATACTAAGTCAATCGCTGACAATGGGCAAGCGCTTACACATAATCCGCATACCCTACATTCGTCTACATCTAAGATTATTTTATTTTGTTCTTCATCCTTTGATATAGCTTCGAAGGGACAAACAGCAACACAAATTGCGCAGCGACTACAATAGTCGTCTGCAATTTCTATTCCAGCAGGTCTACATGATTCATTCGTCATAATTGCTCTCCACTCAGAAGTCATTTTTTCCTGAAGCATTGAGAATACTTCACTTCTTGACATCAAACTTAAAGTTTTCTCTTGAACCTCTAACTTAATAACTTTGAATTAATAGCACTTCATTAGAAGCGAAAATATTTTACAAATAAATAGAATTTTAGTTTGGATTTATAATAAAGAAAAGTATCTGTTTATTAATATCATGAATGAAAGATACCTTTCTGATCTAAATAGGAGTTCGACTAATTTTTGCGTGTTAAAATATTTGTAAGCGGAATAGTTCAAGGTGTTGGTTTTCGTCCATTTATTTATCGAATTGCATTAAAAAATGAATTAGTAGGTTATGTGAGAAACAGAGGAGATGCATTTGTAGAAATATTAGTTCAGGGAAAAAAAGCAAATGTCAAAATGTTTTTAGATAATTTGAAATCACAAAAACCACCACTTGCTCAAATTTATAACATAACCACAGAAAATGAGATTGAAAAAAATGATTTTTATGAATTCAAAATTATAAAAAGCTCTGACGAAACAAAACACATAGGATCTGTTATACCTCCAGATGTATCAATATGTGATGAATGTTTAAGGGAGCTAAAAGATCCAGAAAATCGAAGATTTCATTATTTCTTTATAACATGTACAAATTGCGGACCTAGATACACAATAATTAACAAACTTCCATATGACCGTCCAAATACAACAATGAAAGAGTTTAAGATGTGCAGTGATTGCGCTAGCGAATTCATAGATCCAGAAAATCGAAGATTCCATGCCCAAACAGTGGCATGCCCAAAATGTGGACCAAAAGTCTTTCTCGCAACAAAAAAAGGTGCAGTAATAGAATCTAAAAATCCAATTCGACAAACAGGAAAACTACTAGAAGAAGGATATATTGTGGCCATTAAAGGAAATGGAGGATTTCATATTGCAACGGCCACAACTATTGAAGAACCTATTACCAGACTCCGAAGTGATAAACATAGGAAACAGAAACCCTTCGCAATTATGTCCCCCCAAATAGAAACAATAAGATCTTTTGCTGAAATTAATCAATATGAAGAAGAATTATTATCCTCCTATCGTAAACCCATTATTCTTCTCAATAAAAAAGAGAACTATTATCTCTCAGATCTAGTTTCACCGGAACTGCATACAATAGGAGTTATGCTTCCCTATACAGGATTACACACAATGTTATTCGATCATGTCAAAGAACCAGCCTTTGTCATGACTAGCGCAAACCCACCAAATGAACCAATTGTAACAGAAAACGAGCAAGCGATAACCAAACTAGGTTCCAAAGTTGATTATTTTTTATTTCATAATCGTCACATAGCTCAGAGGTGCGACGATTCTGTTGTCAGATTTCATGAAAATGATCCATGTCTTATTCGAAGATCAAGAGGGTATGCTCCAGAGCCAATTCAACTAAAATTTGCCTCTAATAGATGTGTATTAGCAGTTGGAGGAGAACTCAATGTAACATCTTGCATCTTAATGGGAAACAATGCTTTCATTTCACAGCATATAGGAGATGTAGAGAATCTTGAAAATCTCTTATTCCTTAAAGATTCCATAAATCATCTAACAAAGTTGACTAACTGTAAAATAGATATAGTAGCATGTGATCTTCATCCCAGATTTACGACTACAAAGCTAGCTCAAACTATAGGAGAAAAGAATGGCATTCCAGTTGTCACGGTTCAGCATCATCATGCTCATGCTGCAGCCCTAAAGGCAGAATGGGATGTCCCTGAAATTATTGCAATAACATGTGATGGATTCGGATATGGTTCTGATGGATCTGCTTGGGGAGGAGAAATTCTACACACATACATGGGAGGATATGAGAGAGTTGCTCATTTAGAAAAACAACCCATGGTTGGAGGTGACCAAGCGACATATTATCCATTACGGATGGCTGCAGGGATTCTTCACAAAGAAATAGAAGTTTCAGAGTTGTTATTCGGGGAAAGTCACCATTTTCCACATGGCGAAAAAGAAGTCAATTTAATAATCAAACAGTTAGAGAAAGGAATCTTTCGGGAAACTACAAGCTGCGGTAGGGTTCTCGATGCTGTTTCTGCTATCTTAGGAATATGCTATCAACGCACATATGAAGGCGAACCCGCGATGAAACTTGAATCCATCGCTTTAGGGGGTAGAGATAGATTAAATTTATCTCCCAAAATCGATGGAAAAGTTTTGAATACAAAGTTCCTTTTAAAAGAAATATTTTCTAATAGAGACAACTTTTCTGTGACCGATTTAGCTTATTCAGCTCAATCTTACCTAGCTAGAGGTTTAAGTCAACTAGCTATAAGAGAAGCAAAGCGATTGCAAGTTAAAAATGTAGGTTTTTCTGGAGGTGTGGCCTATAATAATTACATTACAAATTCAATCAAAAAAAGTGTAAAAAAGGAAGGGTTAAGATTTTTTGTTCATAGAAAGATCCCAGCAGGAGATGGTGGAACATCTTTCGGGCAAGCTATCGTAGCAGGTTATCAAGATTAAAAATGATAAAAACATCTGTCTGCAAAACTGTTTTTAGGATTTATTCAAAAAATATTATTGTGATCTGATGACCATTTAGCCATAATTTTTCAATGCAAATTCAAAAAAGAAAAAACTAGATCATTAGACCGGTAAGGTTCTCACATTTCCCCACTAGTCCACAAATTACAGTCACGGGAACAAAAATGGTAACTCACAAAATACGTTGAATACGTGAAAAGAAACCTACTACTTGTTTCTTTCAGCTTCGTTAGCTTCTGCCATTAGTACGACATCTTTCACGGTAGTGGGTTTGTTAGTTGCTTTTACAACAAGTTTTCCTCTCCACCCGCACTTTTTACATTCATATTTTGGCGGAGTAAATCCCATATGACCTAACACATCCCCTTCCATGGACTTCACTCTACGAACCTTTGCACTTTTACAGTGAGGGCAGATTTGAATGTCGAC